>CAZEKE010000239.1:0-3033 GCA_964512815.1 uncultured Acidiferrobacteraceae bacterium | reverse complement strand
GCAGAGATGCAACGCCAAAGGGATTTAGTACAGGCTGATAGGTCTGCATTGCAAAATTATCTTGGTACTATGAGTCAACCCACACCACAATATGCTAGTCCTTTTGGTGATATAGGTTTACCTTCAGACGATCCAAGAATGGCCTTAAGTGGACAATTACAATCTGATCAAGATATACAAAGAAGCGCTTTGAACGCATTGCTAGGCGGGCATAGTAGTCCTTCTCGAGCGTTAAGTTTTGCAGGTGATTTGCAAGAGTTTCTAGATCCTCAAGCTGATGCCTTATCAGCGCGAGATCAAGCTTACATTCGTAATGTAGACTCTAATATTGATAGTAGAGCTCTCATGGATACTATAAGACAGAATACAGCAGCTGCGAAACTAAATCAATCACGAGCTAGAGATGTAGGTAACATATTAGACGCGATAACAGAATCTCTTAGTGAAGACAGAAGATTAGATAGATATGATCCTCCTGGTTATGAACTCGCCCGTGATTTGCGAGGTAAGGAAGCACTTAGCGCATATGGTATAGACCCAACAAATCAAGATTGGGTTGATCTCAAAAGTGGTCCATTAACTTCAGAAATACTTGCTGCACTAGGTAGAAAAGAAATACCAGCGAATATTACTTCTAGGTTATTAGCTGCTATACTAGGCCAATATCAAGAGAATAAACCACTAGATCTTTTGCCTACAGCTCCACCTGAAGGTGCACAAGCTGCGCAAAGCGCATTAGCTGCATTGGTAGCTAGACATTCAAAGCCTAAAGAATAACAGGTAGCAATATGCCCGCATTGACGAGTAGGTCTCGCGTTACTTTAAAAGACGTAGAGATTCTAGATCAATTAAAAGAAACTAACGACCCGCGCTATGAAGAGATGCGTAGACTAGTCTGGGATATGGCTGGCGATGGTCCGTCTATGTCTGAACCTATGCTAACCCAACCAGGTAGTTTCGAAGGTTCTACACATCATCCTCCTACAATGGTAGACTTAGTATCAGAGAGTGGTGGTTGGGCTGATGTTGGTGATCCATTAGTTCCAGAGTTAGCTCCTGCTGTTGGACAAGATATGACTCCTCTGCAGAGTATTGTACCTAATCAGTTAGATTTTATACCACTGTTGGAATCAATACTTTCCCCGCAAAGCGCGGTAGATGAGAATTATCCATTTACTAGGTCGTTAGCTAGAGGGGCAGAGCAAGCACTTAGCGGTGTAACTGCTACACCAGCTGAATGGTTAGGAGACATTGGAACATATGGTGGCGTAAATCCTTTTAGTCTTGGTCCAGCAGCAACAGCTACAACCGCTAGATTTTTAAAAGACAAGTTAGGCGGTGCTGTAGAGGAGAAATTTGGTGAACCAACCGAACTAGAGCAAATTCAATTTGCTGACGATCCAAGCGTGGCTTTAAATCCAGCGTGGTTGATGCGTAAGGCAGCAGAAGTTATCCCATCATTCATTCCTGGCGGTATTGCTGGTAAAGCAGCTTACATGGCTAGCAAGGGTATGGCACCGGCTAGAAGAATGATGGCTGCTAAAGCAGGTTTTGGTAGCGTTGCGGGTGTTCAAGAGGCTTCTGGCACTTATGATGCTTTAAGAGAAGCTGGCGAAACTCCAAGTATAGCAGGTCAAGCAGCCGCTGGTATGGGTGTTGGTTCTGCAATACTCAATTATATAGGTGCATCTTCATGGCTTACGCCCAAGATGCGCATGCGACTCGCCAATGCAACTAAAGCATACTTTGTTGAAGGTGTAACAGAAGGGTTGGAAGAATTCGTAGATGCTTTAAGCACGGCTTTTGCCACAGGTGATGATGTCGCTTGGGGTCAAGCATGGAAGAACTTCCAAGACGCTGTGTTAATAGCAGGCCCATTTGGCGCATTAGGTGGTGGTGCTATGTCGCCGCGTTTAGCTCCAGAAAGAAATGAAGCTTTAGCCGCCAAAAAGGTTAAGAGCTTGATGAACAAACTTGGACTTGAAGAAAGTAAGGTTATCATTTCAGAGGAGCAATTGTTAGATAAAAAAGGAATTGCTCAACCTGGTTATTTTAACCCAATTACTGGTAACATACATATCGACCCACGGGTTATTGTAGAAGAAAGTGATGGAACTGTATCTGGTATAGAAGCTAAGGCAGCAGAGAGATTATTTCAAGAGTATACCCATTCAAAAACTGATGGAAAAGATGAGGCGTTAAAAGCCATATATCTTGAGAATGAAGGTGTTATTGAGGCTTGGATAAAGCAATCGCCTTACAATAATGACAACTTAAGTGATATTCGTAAAGCAGACGAATGGATTGGTAATATAGCAGAAGGGGATTACAAGTTAATTAGTAGGGTAGAACTGGGAATAAAACGTCTTATAAATGAGAAGATATCACCAGCAGCGGAAGGTAAACTTTGGGCTAGCACAACACCTCGAGTTTTGGCGCAAGATTTTATTAACGATGTACAGTTTAATAAGGTTGAGCCTACATTAACACCACAAGAAGAGACAGTTGACACATCTGAAGCAGACCTACAAGCTGCTAGAGAAGACACGCAAGTACAACTCACTCAGATGCAAGAACAGTTAGATAGTATTGTAAGGGATGTAACAGGAGACAGAAGATTTGCTAAGGCACCTGTTGATATAGATAAACGAAGAGAAACTGCTATAGCTAAAGCTACAGCTCCTAATGAAGATATTCGTTATAGCGATACTCGTATGGCATCTGTGCGAGAAGATTGGAAAGATAACGAACTAGATCTTAGGCGAGAGTATGGTAATTTCGAAGCCTTCGAGCAAGCAGAGTGGGATCTTAACTATGACATGTGGATCGATGATATACAGGCAGCAGAATTAGAAGATGCTACTCAAGCTCGCGTGTTACAAGAGAATATATTAGAAGAGCAGTTGTCTGGGCTTGAAAGAGATTTCACAGGTGAACGCAGATTCGCTAAGAAAGCGGCTGAGATGACCGAAGAAGAACTAGAGAATAGAAACTTTAGAAACTTCTTAGCGAAAGGACCATATAAAGCTATAG
>CAZEKE010000238.1:0-15595 GCA_964512815.1 uncultured Acidiferrobacteraceae bacterium | reverse complement strand
CGATTAGCGAGCGACCGCCTCCGCTATAGCCGGAGAGCGCATGACACGACAAAGGCAGATCAGTTGCCAGCAAACCGGCATCAATCAGAGGGCGCACGAGCAATATAAAAGCAGAGGGGTAGCAGCCGGGGTTCGAGACGTGTTGTGCCTTCTTGATCTTGGAGCGTTGGCCACGGGCCAGTTCCGGCAGACCATACACCCATCCTTCAGTGACGCGATGGTTCGAGCTCGCATCAATGACTCGCGACCCACTTTCCCTTGCCCAACCAGCCGCTTTCGCTGCAGCCTCATCCGGCAGACACAGTAACGAAACATCGGATTCGGTTATTGCCTGTCGTCTAGCTTCCGACGATTTTCGGGAAACCTCATCGAGCGTTAATAAGCTCAGGTCACTCCTCTTACCAAGCCAGCTTCTGATTCGGAGCCCTGTGGTTCCAGCGTGACCGTCTATAAAAACTTTTGGTTTTGACATGGCGGCGCATTCTACCATTCCGAATACACGCCATCAGCTTCTACCGATTAGAGGGTCGTTCCAGCCGGTGATTGGATAATAAACCCGGGTAAAGGCACAGTGCATCCGGAAACTGAAAAAACCAGATAGTCAAGCAAGCCTTAGGCAGCAATATTCATCGAGCATCTTTTGACCACTTTTCTGAGGGTCGCAGACTTATCCTTCCTGATTTGAACTCAAGAATTGAATCTATAAGTGTACCGAGGCCTGGATCCACGGGACGGGATCGTTTGTACAGCCAATCCAATATTTCCGGATCCTGCCGTTTGAGCAACCGGTTCAGGGAATCACGCTGGTTAGGCGACATGAAGTCATAGTGTTGTTCAGCGAAAGGCATCAACAACGAGTCAAGCTCGCGGGCACCACGCCTGCACCGCCACAATAATCTCGAGCGTTCCTCGTTATTCATGCTTCCCTATTTTGTCACCGAGTTGCCAACATCCTCTTGATCTCACTGATCGCTTTCGCGGGATTGAGACCCTTTGGACAGGCACTCGTACAATTCATTATCGTCCGACAGCGATAGAGTGCAAACGAGTCATCCAGTTTATCCAACCGTTTGTCGACCGCGCTATCCCTGCTGTCGGCAAGCCATCGACTAGCTTGAAGAAGCGCAGCCGGGCCCAGGTAACGATCACCGTTCCACCAATAACTGGGACAGCTAGTGGAACAACAGGCACACAGAATACATTCATACAACCCATCAAGTTGCTGACGTTCTGGAACGGACTGAAGCCGTTCACGGTTACTCTCAGTCTCTTCTGCCTGCAACCACGGTTCAACCGAGGCGTACTGACTGAAAAAATGGGTCAAATCAGGCACCAGATCCTTGATAACAGGCAGGTGCGGGAGTGGGTAGATTTTGACTGCACCCTTAATCTCGGTGATGGGCATCGTGCATGCCAGAGTGTTAACGCCATCGATGTTCATTGCACAGGACCCACAAATGCCCTCTCGACACGAACGGCGGAAGGTGAGCGTCGAATCCACTTCATTTTTGATTTTGATGATCGCATCCAGGACCATTGGTCCGCACTGGTCCAGATCCAGGTCGTAGGAATCCATCCTGGGGTTTTCTTCGTCATCCGGGTTCCATCTGTATACTACAAACCTGCGCAGGTTCTTACTCTCTTCAGACCACGTGTGGTGCCTTCCGGGTTCGACCCTGGCGTTTTGGGGTAATCTAAATTCAGCCATGTCAGACCCTCAATAAACTCTTGCTTGCGGCGGCATAGACTCGACGTCTTCAGATTGAGACTCAAGCTGTACGGGCCGATAACCAACCCGGCACGGTCCTGTACCGTCAAACCACACCATGGAGTGCTTCAGCCAGTTTTCATCATCCCTCTCGGGAAAATCTTCTCTTGCATGCGCGCCGCGACTCTCACACCGCTGTTCCGCAGCGTGCAATGTGACTGCCGACTGTGCCAGCAAATTGTCGAGTTCAAGGGTTTCGACCAGGTCTGTATTCCAGATCAGTGACCGATCGCTTACCGATAGATCTTCGAAGTCTGCCTGTATAGAGGACAACGCCTTCACACCATCCGCAAGCACTTCTCCAGTACGGAATACCGAACAATTATCCTGCATCGTTCTCTGCATCCGCAATCGAACCTGGGCCGTTGGGAAATTGCCCGATGCATAGCGAAACTTATCCAGTCGATCAATTATCCAGCTGATATCTACGTCTCCTGGTGCGCGTTTGCCGTTTTTTCCCTTGAGTAATTCACCGACCCGGATAGCCGCCGCTCGACCGAACACAATCAAATCCAGGAGCGAGTTCGAGCCGAGTCGATTTGCACCATGCACTGATACGCATCCTGCTTCGCCGACAGCCATCAATCCGGGTACCAGTAGGGAAGCACCATTCTCGTCCAGCGTGATCACCTCTCCCCAGAGGTTGGTCGGTATTCCTCCCATGTTGTAATGCACCGTGGGCAGGACAGGTATCGGCTCACGATTGGCGTCGACACCGGCGAATATTCGGGCTGTCTCGGTGATACCAGGCAGACGTTCCTGAAGGACTTCCGGTCCTAGATGTTCAAGATGCAGCGACAAATGGTCCTGCTCATGACCTACTCCTTTTCCTGCGCGTATTTCTTTCGTCATGGCACGGCTGACCACATCCCGCGACGCCAGATCTTTTGCATTCGGCGCATAGCGTTCCATGAAGCGTTCACCATCGGAATTAGTCAGATAAGCACCTTCTCCACGCGCTCCTTCCGTGATCAGGCAACCCGAACCGTAAATCCCTGTCGGGTGAAACTGAACGAACTCCATGTCTTGAAGCGGGAGACCCGCGCGCAACACCATGCCGTTGCCGTCACCGGTACAGGTATGTGCGGAAGTTGCAGAAAAGTAGGCCCTGCCATACCCACCAGTAGCCAGAATGACGACAGAGCTCTTGAACCGATGCAGGGTACCATCTTCCAGCCGCCACGCCACCACGCCCTGACATTCACCATCCACCATGATGAGATCCAGCGCGAAGTATTCGATAAAAAAATCAGCATCTCTTCTTAGCGACTGCTGATAAAGCGTATGCAGGATCGCGTGTCCGGTCCGGTCTGCCGCAGCACAGGTCCTCTGGGCGTATCCTTCCCCGTAATGGGTGGTCATTCCGCCGAACGCCCGCTGATAGATCCTGCCATCTTCAGTTCGCGAAAATGGCACGCCGTAATGCTCCAGTTCGATCACCGCTGCAGGCGCTTCCCGGCACATATACGCTATCGAGTCCTGGTCACCCAGCCAATCGGAGCCCTTAACGGTGTCGTACATGTGCCAGCGCCAGTCGTCCTCTCCCATATTTCCAAGCGCTGCACTCATGCCACCCTGAGCGGCGACTGTGTGGGAACGTGTGGGGAACACTTTACTCACGCAAGCGGTCTTCAGCCCTTGTTCTACCAGTCCTAGGCAGGCACGAAGGCCCGCACCCCCCGCTCCGACGACCACCACATCATAATCATGGTCTATGACGGTGTAACTTTCGGTCGACATGTCTTGTTTACCCCATTGCGACGACGAGTACAGCAAGCACGGATATGGCACTCATTACACCACTGCCCCATCGTACTGCTTGCACCAGTAAAGCCCGACGACTCGTCTCTGCCACGTAATCCTCGACAACGGCCTGGACCCCGAGCATCGTGTGCAGGTACAGCACTAAGAACCCTAGAATCAAAAGCCCCGCTGTAAGCGGAGATTCCAGCCAATTCATCGCCGCCGAATAACTCCGTCCGGAATCCTGTACCACGCTGATTATGAACCACAGACACAGCGGCAAAAGTGCAATCGCCGAGTAGCGTTGGTACCGCCAGTGCGCCAGTCCGGATTCGGAGAAATGTGCCGTCGCTGAAGAGCGTTCCGTGTTCATTTTCTCCTATTACCCCCCGTACAGAACAATCAATGTCAACACAGTCAAAAGGGCAGAAACCGCTACCACCACTTTTCCACCCAGGTAGACCGCAGAAAGCTCCAGAAAGTACCCGAGATCCCACAGCAGATGCCGCACTCCATTAGCAAGATGGTAGTACAGGCTCAGCAGCCAGCCCACCACAAATAATCGCCCGGGTATGCTAGCAATTGCCCACGTCCAAATCTCGTACGCTGTTTCACCCCGCGCAAGCGCCAACACCCAGCTTGACATTACAAGCAGTCCTATCGACAGATAGATCCCGGTCACGCGATGCAGTATCGACAGTACAGACGTTAACTGAGGTCGATACACCTGCAAATGCGGTGAGAGTGGTCGTTGTCTCAAAGGCATAACGAAACAACCTTCAAAAGAGGGTAACTCCCCGGACAATACCCAAGGATTGTTAAGTATTTGTGCAAAGTCTTTTGTCTTTCGAGTGGATCAACCGAGGAGCGCCCGCCTTCCATCTTCCTGATCTATCCTGGTGTTGAACATCTCGGGTGATCCGTGACAAAGGCTGGTTCCCATAGGGGTCAATACTGAATCCGGCACGGTCGGTTCTGTCACTATCGGCAGGGAGATTTTCTCTTGATTGATTTTATAATACAAGTTTGAAGATCTCGAATTCCGTAGTAGACTTCTAGTACGGCACCGATACTGTATCAAAGTAATCGTCCCATCATACCGACCAACTGGGTGAATAGACACCGCTACCACGTCGCCGGAAACTCATGAATTCCGACTGGCAGGCCGCCATTAAACACCACGGCGGCTACATTGATTCTGAATATCGATCGGTATTCAGCCCATCACGCGAAACAAGTAAACCCGGCTTCCCGTCTCGGTTCATTATCCCCTGTAGCGAAGACGTGGTGTTGGTCTGCACGGGTGCCGACCGAGTCGAGTTTTTACAGAACCAGTTGACTTGCGACCTCATGCATCTCGTGGAAAATAGATTTTTGCTTGGCGCCTACTGTAATCCCAAAGGGCGAGTCCTCGCCACATTGCGGCTCTACAGTACACCAGATTCTATTCAACTGGTGACACACCGCTCGATTGCAGACGCACTTCTGTCCCGGCTTCGCATGTATATACTACGAGCCGATGTTGAAATTTGTCTCGCAGAAAACGTAGCGATTTTGTGTGTAGGTGGATTCGCCAACGGGGACTTGGGGGTAAAGGGCAAGGTATTTACTTGCCCGGTGTTCGACTCTGATCTCCTTGCAAATCACGGCACCTTGGTCATTGGTAAAATCGCCGACCTCTTTGACTGTTGGAACAGTCTGACATCGAATACAGTCACCCTCGGGTCCGATTATTGGTCCTGGCTTCAGATACGACAAGGTGTCCCAACCGTTACCGGTTCTACCAGCGGTGTCTTCACTCCACAGAACATTAACCTAGACCTGATTGATGGGGTGAGCTTCAGTAAGGGTTGTTATCCTGGACAGGAAATT
Source organism: uncultured Acidiferrobacteraceae bacterium (assembly GCA_964512815.1). GTDB lineage: Bacteria > Pseudomonadota > Gammaproteobacteria > Arenicellales > UBA868 > UBA9619. The sequence goes on along the minus strand of CAZEKE010000238.1, from coordinate 10,212 downwards.
GTCGCCCGGGTGCGTTATCTCGGTAAAGTCAAACAGCGGATGATTCGCGGGCGACTGACCGATCCGATCACGTTACAGCCAGGAGACTCCGTCTACGCCAGTGAATCGGGAACTAAATGTGGCGCGGTCGTCTGTTCGGCTTCCCTACAGGATCGTTCGACAGAACTGCTCATGTCGGTTTCCGGTTTCCTGGAGAATAGCAATTCGTATCACGCCAGAGAACCTGGCGGTCCTGAGATTAGCAGGCTGGAAGTTCCCTACACCGTCAGCGAAAGCCGGTAATACCTTTTGCCGGTGTGTTACTCCTTCGGTCTGGATGGTTCGATCACCTGATAATACGTCTCACCGGGCTTCAGAAATCCCAATTCAGAACGCGCCTGCTCTTCGATTGCGCTGAGCCTGCTTTTTATATCGACAACATCGGCGTGCAGGCGATCGTTTCGATCTCGCAGTGACTGATTCTGGGTATTTAACTCATCCACTGTAGAGCGTAGTCGAACAAGATCGAGAACGCTGTTCTTTCCAGCCCATAACGCATATTGAAGTAAGACCAACAACAACAACAGGGCTCCGGTCAGAATTCTCGTAGACATCTAAACAATGGGACAAGCTCGATAATCTAATCTTTAAACTTTTTGAGAACCGACGGAAATCCTCTCGGGCCAGCAAACTGGGCCGAGTCTCCGAGAGAATTCTCTATCATCATCAATCTGTTGTATTTCGCCACTCTTTCAGACCGGCATAATGAACCCGTTTTGATCTGTCCGGCACCAGTGGCAACGGCGAGGTCCGCTATCGTTGTGTCTGTCGTTTCACCTGAACGATGGGAAATTGTCACACCATAATTTTCAGACTGTGCAATCCGAATCGTATCCAGGGTTTCACTGAGGCTTCCGATCTGGTTCAACTTGACCAATACCGAATTACCGGCACCGCGGGTAATACCTCGACGCAGAATTTCTGGGTTGGTGACAAACAGATCGTCGCCCGTCAACTGAAGATCGGACCCGTGTTTTTGAGTGATAGATTTCCAACCATTCCAGTCTGTTTCAGACAATGGATCCTCGACACTGATGATTGGAAATCGCCCTATCCAGTCACTCATCAACCCAATGAATTCCTCGGTGGTGTAGCTGGAACCATCACTGGCCAGGACATATCTGCCTTCATCAAAAAACTCCGAACTCGCAACGTCGAGACCAAGAAAAACCTGTGTTTCTAATTCGAATCCAGCCTGTTCTACTGCGTCTATGACGAGATTTACAGCCTCCTCATTTGAATCCAGTTCAGGCGCGAAGCCCCCCTCATCTCCTATTCCAGTACTGAGCCCCTTACCATTGAGTATCCCACGCAGGGTATGAAAAATCTCCGCACCCATCCTGACAGCCTCCGAAAATCTGTCGACCCCGACCGGGAGGACCATGAACTCTTGGAAATCAACCTGGTTGTCAGCATGCGCACCGCCATTAAGAATATTCATTTGAGGGACGGGCAAAATATCCGGGCTTTTGTTACCGAACAGGTCCGCTAGGTGTGCGTAAAGTGGTAGACCACGACTGGCTGCAGCGGCTTTTGCCGCAGCGAGCGAAACAGACAGTACGGCGTTAGCACCCAATCGTCCTTTGTTTGGAGTGCCGTCAAGTTCAAGAAGACATTCGTCAAGCTTGTCCTGTTGAGTGGCATCGCGGCCCAGCAGGTGACTGCAGATCTCGCTATTTACGTTTGCAACCGCTTCCAATACACCCTTACCAAAATAGCGGCTACTGTCTTGATCACGCAACTCCAGTGCCTCCAGCGAGCCCGTAGAGGCACCCGAAGGTACTGACGCGGCACCCAGGCTGCCATCCGCCAGCCAGATTTCAGTCTGGATCGTAGGATTGCCCCGGGAATCGAGTATTTCTGCGGCCTTTACAGCCGATATTTCCGCATCCAATGATGGTCTCCTGGATCTTGTGCAGCCGGGACTTTCAGGTATGACTGCTCGGGAGGGAACCCGAGCTGCCTTTCACGGCATCGTCAATTGATATCAGCGTCTGCAGTAACTCCGACAAGCAGCCCAAAGGCCAGGAATTCGGTCCATCACTCATCGCATTGTCAGGGTCCGGATGAACCTCCATAAACACCCCTGCCACGCCAGCAGCAATCGCTGCCCGCGCCAATAAAGGGACAAACTCCCGTTGACCGCCAGACCGGTTGCCGCCCTGCCCTGGCAATTGAACAGAGTGCGTCGCGTCAAACACTACCGGGCAGTTGAATTCCGACATCACCTGCAGGGATCGCATATCAACAACCAGGTTGTTATAACCGAACGAGCTGCCGCGTTCACAGACCATTAACTGTTCGGCACCCGCCGAACGCGCTTTTTCCACAACCGATCCCATTTCCTCAGGCGAAAGAAACTGACCTTTCTTGATATTTACTGGTGTTCCTGATGATGCAACAGCATTGATCAGATCTGTCTGGCGGCACAGAAAAGCAGGCGTCTGAATAACATCTACAGCCTGCGAAACCGGTCTGACCTGATCAACAGAATGAACATCTGTTAACGTTGGCAAACCGGTCTGTTCTTTGATGAGCTGCAGAATTTCCAGGCCTTCATCAAGCCCCGGACCACGGTAGCTTTCGTGCGATGTTCGATTGGCCTTGTCAAAAGAGGACTTAAAGATGATCATCAGGCCGAGTTGGTCTGCAATCTCCCGAAGTTTCTCGGCAACTTGAATCGCAGCTTCCCTGGATTCAATAACACAGGGTCCTGCAATGAGGAAGAACCGTTCATTCAGGCCGACTGATCGGCCAAACAGTTTCACCGTCCGACAGCCTCCCTGGGTTGCAATTGATCACGATACGCAACAGCAGCTTCAACATAACGGAAGAACAATGGGTGTCCATCTCTCGGTGTGGAAGTAAATTCAGGATGGAACTGGCACGCAATAAACCAAGGATGTGCTGAAATCTCCACCATCTCGACCAGATTATCTGCTGATCGACCGGCCACACAAAGCCCCTCGTCCTCCAACTTTTGTACATAATGATTATTGACTTCATAACGGTGACGGTGCCTTTCACGCACTTCGATTCCCCGGTAGACTCTGGAACAGAGGCTACCTTTCTTAAGCGTCACAGCCTGCGCACCCAGACGCATCGTCCCTCCCAGATCGGTTTCACTGTTCCTGTTTTCCTTGACGCCATCTTCTTTGATCCATTCAGCCACAAGTGCGATAACTGGATGCTCGCAATCATGATTTAACTCGGTGCTGTGCGCATCGGCCAGGCCCAGTACGTTTCTTGCATATTCGATGACCGCAATCTGCAAACCGAGGCAAATACCTAGAAACGGAATCTGTCTCTCACGGGCATGTCGAACCGCACCGATCATTCCTTCCGTTCCTCTGACACCAAAGCCACCGGGAACGAGAATCGCATCTGCTCCTTCTATAGTGCTCAAATCTCCGTCTTCCAGGCTTTCAGCATCAACATACTCAACTTTCACTCGACATCTGTTGAAAATACCGGCATGGACCAATGCTTCGGAGAGAGACTTATACGACTCTGTAAGACTGACATACTTTCCCACCATTGCAATGGTGACTTCCCGGTGCGGATTTGATTGTGCATCGACGACCCGATCCCATTCGGACAAATCGGCACGCTCATTTGGAAGCCCCAGGTGATCGACGACAAACCCATCCAGCTTCTGCTCATGATAACGACGGGGGATAGAATAGATATCGTCGACATCCTCCGCTGAAATAACCGCTGCTTCATCAACGTTAGTAAAAAGAGAGATTTTCTTGCGTGCATCATCCGGCAGTGGATGGCGCGTCCGGCAGACCAGGATATCTGGCTGAATACCGATACTTCGCAACTCTTTTACCGAGTGCTGAGTAGGTTTTGTCTTGATCTCACCAGCTGAGAACAGTTCTGGTATCAAGGTCAAGTGCAAAAATACGGTGTTCCTCCGACCCTCTTCAATTCTCATTTGCCGGATGGCTTCCAGGAACGGTTGTGATTCGATGTCACCCACCGTCCCGCCGATCTCGACAAGACAGACATCAAAACCCTCAGCGGCGGACTTTATAGATTCCTTGATTTCATTGGTGATATGTGGGATGACCTGCACAGTACCCCCCAGGTAATCGCCACGCCGCTCTTTCCGGATGACACGCTCATAGATCTGGCCAGTGGTGAAATTGTTTGCCTCGGTCATCTGTGTTCTGACAAACCGCTCGTAATGTCCGAGATCCAGATCAGTTTCTGCGCCATCGTCGGTGACAAAAACCTCACCATGCTGAATAGGACTCATCGTGCCGGGATCTACATTGATGTATGGATCCAGCTTGACCAGCGTGACCCGCAGCTTACGGGCCTCCAGCAACGCACCCAGAGAAGCTGCCGATATGCCTTTACCCAGCGATGAAACTACGCCTCCCGTAATAAATGCGTATTTGGTCATCCTTATGCCTGGTAAACTACGCGTACTCGACTTGCAAACTGTATTGACGATACGACGGTGGGGAGTGTGCTAATGGGGGTCTCCCCGCGCGGTTCGTCCAGCGCGCTCCGCCATACCTGCCGGAAGACTAGGTTACCAGACACCAGAACGCTGAACAACGCCATTCGCGAGATTAGGGCTGCCCACAGGTAAATACAGAGGCTCGATCACGACTTCATGCCCCTCATCACCGTTCTGAGCCGCATATTTGCTGTCAACCGCAAGACCGGGGATACAGACCAGTTTCTGCCCGACATATAGTCCTGGGATACGAATCCTTTCCCACGGTGGAATACCTGCCTGCTGAAACAGGTTTTTCACCGACCGATTGTGTGGAGAACCGATGGGCCGGATCTTCTCCCCTTTTGCCCGCCAGTCCAGCCTAAGTCCCGCGACTCCCGGAACAGAAATTCTCAACCCCCGCCCCCGCCGCAGCACACTGCGCAGCCTAATCCCGGCAGCTACAATGTCGATGGATCCGTCTGTCGACCAAGCCCGAGTTTCCGGAAAAACAGGTCCGGGTTGGGGCGGAACAAGATGCAGCAGGGCGCGGTATGTCCGAAGTTCACCATCACGCCAACGAATCATGCACCTACGTGACCCACCAGTCTCTCGGATCTGTCGTATCAGTTCCATGAGTCGAGCGGTGTTGGGCACCTCCATTCGGTACTGCCGTATCCAGTACCGGAGAACGTCCGCAATGCGTGGGTTACCCAACCCGGCCAGAGCGTCTAGTTTTAACCTGCCAAAATCACCGAGGATGCACACTCTTTCGTCCGACTTACACGCTTGCAGATCCGATCGCACTCCCGTGGTAACGAGTAAACGCTGGCTCTGCAGATGATCTGCCGCACGGGAAATGGTCTTGTCTACAGCGGGCCAGCGCTTTCGAAACAACGGCATGATCTGGTGTCGAATATAATTTCGATCAATGCTGACGTCACAATTGCTGTCATCTTTGATATACGGCAGATCCCAATGCTCAGCGTAGGCTTCAATATCTGCTCTCGATTCACACAGCAACGGGCGGGCGATCAGATTACCCTGAATCTCTGATGTTTGTGAGATCGCAGCAAGGCCATGAGCCCCCGACCCGCGGACCAGACGGAACAGCACTGTCTCCGCTTGATCATCTTGATTGTGCCCCGTGACCAACACCGCCCCACCGGTTCTTTCTAAAAACCAGCTATAACGCGCCTTCCTGGCGGCAGCCTCCAATCCTATCCCACGGATATCTCTTATTTCGAACTTATGCTCCTGAAACGGAATTCCAAGCTTTGCGCAGAATGACTGACAGTGCGTGCGCCACTCACAGGAGGAGTCTTGCAACTGGTGATCAGCATGCAGCGCGACCAATTCCAGGTCCAGGTGATCGCGGTATGAGCACAGGACATGCAACAGAACAGTTGAATCTACACCGCCGCTATAGGCAACAAACAACCGCCTTTGATCGAGATCGACCAAAAAACATCTCAGCCGGGCACTCAGTGCATTTGCTCTGAGCCGATTGGACAATTCAGCCTTTCTTTTCAAAATGCCCAAATGACCGCAGCCGCTGGTAGCGGCGTTCCAACATCTCCGGAACAGTCCATTCTTGCACCTCCTCGAGGTGGCGATTGAGTACCGTCTTCAAATTCTCTGCGGCCTCGCCGAGCTTGCGATGGGCGCCGCCTAGCGGCTCACTGATCACTTCATCCACGAGACCCGCCTTGTTGAGTTCTACCGAGGTAAGTTTCATCGCTGTGGCCGCATTGGGTGCTTTCTCAGTATTTTTCCACAATATCGATGCACACCCCTCCGGTGAAATCACAGAATAGGTAGAGTGCTCCAGCATCAAAAGGCGGTCACAGATTCCAATCGCAAGTGCCCCGCCCGATCCGCCTTCTCCGGTAACTACCGAAACGATCGGGACCTTGAGTTCGGCCATGATTGACAAACACCGGGCAATCGCCTCACTTTGCCCACGCTCTTCGGCACCAATTCCGGGATAGGCCCCGGGGGTGTCTATCATGGTAACCAATGGCAGTCTGAATCTAGCGGCCAAGTTCATGATTCTTTGGGCCTTACGGTAGCCTTCCGGTCGCGGCATACCGAAATTTCTGGCCACCTTCTCGCGGGTATCGCGACCTTTTTGATGGCCTATAAGCGCGATACCCATATTATTCATCCGCCCTATTCCGGACACGATAGATTGATCATCCGCGAACATCCTGTCACCGTGGAGTTCCTGAAATTCAGAGAGAATCAGGTTGACATAATCGAGCGTGTATGGGCGCTTTGGATGGCGTGCCAGTTGAGTAATCTGCCATGGAGTCAACGAAGAAAATATGTCCTTCGTTAGCTTCCTGCTTTTTCTCTCGAGCCGACTGATCTCATAACTTAAGTCGACATCCTGTGAGGCGCTGACTCTGCGTAGCTCCGCGATTTTAGTTTCGAGATCTTCTAACGGACGCTCGAATTCCAGGAATTGTTCCACGTCTTCTTCTAACTGGTCGCCTGAATAAACTTATTCTAACCGCTCGATCTTTGACAATTAGGCAGCTCTCGAGGATGCATTGAGATGCTCACTCGAAAGCAACAATCTGTCATATCCGAACTCGATAGACTCGGTCCCGAATGTTTCGCACAGGCGGTCTATCAACTCTTCTTCCGGATTGACACACCAGGACTCCCCGAGAGCAATACAGGCTTCAGAGGTTTCCGCGCTACCATACCGAATCTGGACTGCGGTCCGCCCGGGCCGGAAACCGTCGAGTAGGTGCTGCAGGTGCCGTATTTTCGTCCTGACAGCACTGTCGGGCGCAATACCCACTGTCACCTGACTAAGCGCAGACTCTCGCACCTGCGCCAGAGTAAGAATATGCTCTGCATCGAGCCGTAATTTTCCATTCGTTTCATCCGCACTACAGTCCCCCAGTACGACAATCAGATCAGTTAAACGAATTACGTTCCTGGTCTCTTGGTAAAGATCTGAATTTACACTGATATCTGCCGCAGCGAGGCCATCATCCAAAGTAAAGAATGCCGCACTTTCACCTCTACGGTTGTTGAAAACTCGTAAATCCCGGACCAGTCCACACAATACAACCCGTCGTTTCGGTACCGGATCTATCTCATTTAGCCTGCCACTGGTGATTCCCGCTAGTTCCTTTTTTGCGTAATCCGCCGGATGTCCCGTCAAATAGAGACCCAGGCTCTGATGTTCATGCCTAAGGGCTTTTTTGTCGGACCACATTTCAACACGTCCAACACCATACGATGGGGTAGCTTTCTCCGGCAGTCCGAACATATCGTTCTGCCCCGACTGACGATTTTCAGCCAGTTGCCCCGCCAATTCGATAACCGTGGGAAGGCTTGCCAATTCTGCCGCCCTGTTGGATCCGAGTGAGTCCAAGGCGCCCGACATGATCAAGGCTTCATATACTTTCTTGTTGACCTTCTGGTCATCCACTCGCCTGCAGAGAGAGTACAGATCTTGATAACTCCCGTTAATCGTCCTTTCACTAACAACGGACTCAACGGCTTTCTCACCAACGCCTTTAATCGCTCCGAGGCCGTAACGAATTCTATCGCTCGTTTCTACCTTGAATGCATAGCCCGATTCATTGATATCGGGGGACAGAATGGTCACCCCCATACGTTTGGCCTCCGCAATCAGAACGACAACTTTATCGGTGTTCTCCATATCTGCAGAAAGGGACGCCGCCATGAACTCTGCGGGATAATAGGTTTTCAGCCAGGCTGTCTGATAACTCAAAAGAGCGTAAGCTGCGGAGTGTGATTTGTTGAACCCATAGCCGGCAAATTTTTCAATCAGCTCGAAGATATAGTTCGCACTTTCCAAATCTACCCGCCTTTCTAAAGCACCATCCACAAAGGCCTTCCTCTGATCGCGCATCTCCTCCGGTTTCTTTTTTCCCATCGCCCTTCGCAGCAGATCTGCCGAACCTGGGGTATATCCGCACAACACCCGAGCAATCTCCATGACCTGTTCTTGGTAAAGGATCACGCCGTATGTTGGACGAAGCAAGTCTTCCAAAGCAGGATGTGGATATCGGATATTTTCACGACCGTGCTTCCTGTTTATGAAGTCATCAACCATACCCGATTGCAACGGGCCGGGACGAAACAGTGCCACGAGCGCAATCAGTTCCTCAAAATGATCGGGCTTGAGTCGTTGAATCAATTCCTGCATTCCACGGGACTCAAGTTGAAACAGTGCGGTCGTATGACCACTGGACACAGCTGCATAAACCTTTGCATCGTCAAGCGGCACATCTTCTATGTTCATCGCCTCCAATGAAAGTTTCTTTCGAACACGGTTAACCTCTTTCATCGCCCAATCGATGACGGTCAGTGTCCTGAGCCCTAGAAAATCGAATTTGACAAGCCCTATAACCTCAAGATCGTCCTTATCGAACTGAGTGACTGGCTGAGCCATCCCCGATTCCCAGTAGAGTGGCATATAGCGTGTAATAGACTGTGGGGCGATCACCAACCCACCGGCATGTTTCCCAGCATTTCTGGGCAGCCCTTCAAGCAGTCTTGCATTGTCGACCAACTGGGCTACGTCTGCTTCTTCTCGATACCGTGCCCTGAATCCTTCGTCCTGTTCAAGAGCCTTATCCAAGGTCATACCGACTTCAAACGGAATCATCTTCGCCAATGCATCACAATAACCATAAGGTTGACCCATGACCCGGCCAACGTCACGTACAACCGCACGGGCCGCTAGGGTGTTGTAAGTGATAATCTGGGCAACACGATCCGCACCATATTTTTTGGCTACATAGTCAATGACCCTATCCCTCCCGTTCATGCAGAAGTCGATATCAAAATCCGGGAGTGAAACCCGTTCAGGATTAAGAAATCTTTCGAATAGCAGGCCGTAACGGATCGGGTCGATCTGTGTAATTCCAAGGGCGAAGGCAACCAAAGAACCGGCCCCAGAACCACGTCCAGGACCAACGGGTATTCCATTATCAGATGCCCATTTCACAAAATCGGCAACGATTAGAAAATACCCAGAAAATCCCATTTGGACGATGATCGTGATCTCACGACTCAGTCTCACGTTGTAAGTTTCGGAGTCTTGGACTGGCACCTGTCCGACATTTGCCCTCTTAATAAGGCCACTTTTGGCCTCCTCACCAAGCAATTCGTCCACTGTGGATCGATTAGAAACCGGAAATGCCGGCATGTGAGTCGCTTCCAACTGGAAGAACACATTACAGCGTTTGGCGATTTCGATCGTATTCTGCAGAGCCGACGGAACATCCTGGAACAGTTGGTTCATTTCCGCAGCTGATTTCAAGTACAGAGATTCGGTGTAGTTTCGAGGACGCCGGGGATCATCAAGCGTGTTGCCGCGGGCAATACAGACCCAGATATCATGACCAACAAAATCCTCCTCTTGAAGAAACCGCACCGCGTTTCCTGCAACCAACGGTACCTGGAGGTTTTTCGCGAACTCCATGGCCTGGGTTTCAAACTCCTCTTCTCCGTTCCGACCAGTGCGTGTAATTTCGACGTAGAAAGACTCCGGAAAAACATTCAAATAGTGTCTGATTGCATCTTGCGCATCTTCCTGCCTGCCGAGCTTCAAGAGCTCTCCGATTTCCCCGTCTATACCTGGGGAAATTGCGATCAGATCTTTGGCAATAGAATCAATTTTGTCTTTAGCAATTAGAATGTTCGTGCCCGAGTCTTCCGCCGTATAG
>CAZEKE010000237.1:0-3058 GCA_964512815.1 uncultured Acidiferrobacteraceae bacterium | reverse complement strand
ATTGCTGTTGTGGGGGTGGACTGCGGCGACTGACGCCGAAGTCATTGTCATCGGCGGCGAGGGATTGCGTTGGGAGGACGGCGGCGAAGGCATCGAACCAACCGTTATCCGTAGTGCTCGCAAGGTGGAACACACTAATGCGCCAGGCGGCGTCATCGAATTTAACGCCGCCGACTTCCCAAACTGGATTTTCCCCCAGCGCGCCGATACGACGCTTAATATTGCCGTAGGAGCCGCGTCTGAAGACCGCGGCGGCAAGATCACTTCGCCTAACACCCAGCGCATCCGCGCCGCTCTTAAGGACATGATTGATGATGACGGCCTCACCGCCCTCGATTTACGGGTGGCCGCGGGCCAGACCGCGCAGGTGCTGGGTATCATCATCGATCTTGACCTAGGCGCGCGCTTCGGAATCAACCGGTTCAAATTCTTCCCACGCAACGCCGACTCGGCATTTCCGGCGCCGACCTTCCCGTTCCAAAACGATTTCATGCGAGGTTTCGAGCTCTTCTTAAATGACGGGACCGATCAGTCGCAGCTCGAAGGCCGGCCCATTTACCAGACAATCTTCCTCGAGAGTCTCAACGAGGCGGCGGTAGTAGAATTGCGTATCGAACCGCAATACGTGCGCCACATTCGCCTCAAATCGCTGACCTCCGCCGGTTTCGAGATTGCCGAATTCCAGGTTTTCGGTACCGGCTTCGTGCCAGAGGCTCGTTACCTATCGGATGTCTTGGACTTTGGCGATCTGGCCTTGCTGGGAAATTTGCGCTGGGTCCAGGCTAAGGAGGGAGATAATGCGCGCTCCCGGGTGGAGATCCGGACTCGCACCGGCCAAGACGTTGATCCGGTCGAATACAACAAAGTCCGCCCTGGCGAGCGCATCTTTCGTGTCGGCGGCGGCGCGACCTCCGGCAACCGAGCCGGCACTACCACGTCGGGCGATCCGGTGCCGTGGAAATTTGCCGATGACGTCGAGGACGCCGATTTGAAGACGCTGGTCGAGACGGTGCTCGACAATGAGGAGGTTGGCCTCCGTGACGCGATCGAAGCTTTCAACGAATTGCCGCTCGAACAGCAGACCCTGGTCACGCTGGAAGAGTCGGAATACAACGGTCTCAAAAACGAGGACAAGGGTGATATTCGCGACGACCTGACCAATTGGAGCGGTTGGTCGCCGCCCTACGCGGCGACCGCGGTGGTGGAGGAAGCCCGGATTGAAGAAGCTGGCATTGGCGTGCCGATTATTGCCGCCAATCCCTGGCAATACTTCCAGTTTTCGATCGACCTGATCAGCGAGGATTTTGGAGCCGCCACCGGGATCGGCTCGTTATCCTTTGAGGTGGTCACGCCGCCCTTTGCCGAGCGCATAATCGGTGAGATAGCGCCGCGTGAGGCGGCGGTGGGCAAGCAGACCAGCTTTGTGTATGCGGTGCGTAACCAGTCCCGGCCCGGGCAGGACCAGGGCTTCGACCGCTTCCGCATCGACACGCCGCTTAGGGCCGAGGCCGTGAGCGAGGTCAGCGTCACTCGGGCTGATGGCTCGGTAGCCTCCGCTGACTTCTCCGGCGCCTCACTTGATGATTTACCGCTTACCCAGAACGAGATCAGTATTCTCGAGGTTAGCGACAACGCGCTGGTTGTCGGCTTTCCGCTGATCGAGGAGGACGGCACTGTCCTCAAGATCGGCTTCGATGGCGCGGTGCTGCGTTTCGGAACGACTTTCACCGGACAGGCACTCAATTTCGCCGCCAGCGAAACTATCGGCCAGAACGCGGTAGCCGGTAATGCAGTGGACCTCGGTGCTGACGGCCTGCCCGACACCGACCTGCAACCGCTGGGGACTCCGCTGACGGGCAATTTGTCGGTCGCGGTCCCGATCGCGCGCGAGTTGCTGGTAAATATAGATGTCGTGCCCGGTGCTTTCACGCCCAATGGCGACGATATAAACGATATCGCGACGATCGAATACGACATCACCAATATCGCGCGCCCCTCGTTGGTGGAGGTCCGCATTTGCGACTTGGCCGGGCGCGAAGTGCGGCGACTTTACGATGGTTTCGACGCCAGCGGCCGCTTCGCACGCCCCTGGGATGGGCGCGACAACGACGGCGCTGCCGTGCCGCCAGGCAATTATCTCGTTTCGGTATCGTTGGACGCTGGTACTGGCGACCAGAAGCAGGTAGGCGTCGTCGCCGTCGCCTATTGAGATTCTTATTTGGAGTAATCTTTGATTTTTTGAAGCTGAGCCCATAGGGAGGGATCGAGTTTGAAAGCCTACAAGCATTGGATTTTGCTCTGCCTGGCGTGTTTGCTCACAGCGAGCAACGCCGCGCTGGGCCAAGACTATGGCAATCGGTTGGGGATCCAGCGGGGCGGCAAGATATCTTTTGAGCCCACCGGTCCGGGCGTGGTATTTGATGCTCTGGACCCCGCGGTGAAGAAATGGTACATGCCACAGGAGCTTATCACCGAATACGGTTGGCGGCAGTGGGAGTACTCCAATTACGCCCGCGACCCCTACCAGCGCTACGTAAGTACTACGCTGGAAGGCGATTACTTCTACGACTTCTACGGCAACTTCATCGGCCGCGGCTGGTTGATCTATGACTGGCGCCAGGATCAGCCGCAGCAGCTAGGCAGCACTATCTTCCAGAACTCGCGCTTTTCATCGTGGTTTAATTCGGTGACTATCGGCGGCGACTCCAAGGGCCAATACCACTACTCGATCACTGTCGGGGACCGCATCCGCACGACCTTGACACCGATGACCTTTTCCAAGCCTACTTTCAACGGTGTGCAGATCGACTTCGCCTCCGATAAATACGGGGCTACCATCCTGGCGTCGCGCGCCAGCGAGCCGATCCGTGGCGCCACCAACCAGCCAATCACTCGCACCAACGCCACCAGCCTCTTCGGCGGCCGAGCGACCTTCCAGCTGGGTGACTTCATCGAACTGGGCGCCACCGTCGTTGCCGCCCGTAACTCCAACACCAGCCTCGACCTTTTCAGCGGTGACATGGTCGCTGGTACCCTGACTTCCGGCCAAAGCAGCACT
>CAZEKE010000236.1:0-3797 GCA_964512815.1 uncultured Acidiferrobacteraceae bacterium | reverse complement strand
TCCCTATACCAACCGTGCGCTGAACTGGCATACCGATGGTTACTACAACCCCGCAGACCGGCGAATTCGCGGCATGCTGCTTCACTGCGTCACTGCGGCAACGGTAGGCGGTAGCAATGAGTTCATTGATCACAGGATTGTCTACAGTCTCCTGCACCGTGCGGACCCCGCTTTTGCGGCCGCACTGGGCCACCACGAAGCAATGACGATTCCTTCTGATCGGGACGCCGATGGCGATCATCGGCCAGCCTGCACAGGACCTGTCTTCTGCCGGACGAGTGGACAACTCAACATGCGGTATACCAGCCGCCGGCGACATATTGTCTGGCGTGACGATCCTTTAACCCGGGAGGCCGTCACCGCCCTCGGGGAGATTCTTGACCAGCGCTCTGATCTGGTACTCCGCTGCCGCCTGAAACCCGGCGAGGGCATCCTGAGCAACAACGTTCTGCACCGGCGCGAGGCTTTCGACGATCCACCTCTGGGAGTGAATACCCGGCTTTTTTACCGGGGAAGATTCCACGACAGCCTCAACGACCCACAGGCTGACAGCCGATATGTTTGTGCCAGCGTTCAGTAAGGTCGTCACGCAGAATCGGTCTGAATTGACCAGCGCCCAACGATCACTGCCTCTTGAGTGGAATCGCCTCGACAGCTTGCCAGCAACTGAAAGGTCGATCAGTCGGAAGATGATCCGGGCAGTTCTGCAGTACTGAGCGTTGATGTTCTGGCAGGATGACACACCGCAGCAGGGCCCGGAGATCGTACCTGATCTCATCGTCGACCTCGTCTTCAAGATCTGCGGCAGAGATCTTCCGTCTGAGCATGGCTACGCTCTTTCCCAGGCGTTGGCCTCGATTCTCCCCTGGATCGAGACTGACCCAACAGCAGGCATACACCTGATCCATGGCGCTGAATCCGGTAACGGCTGGCTTCGACCTGCGGATGATCAATTACTGCAACTATCCAAACGCACCCGTCTGGTGCTGCGATTACCACAGGAAAAGGTGGACTCAGCGCGGTCCCTGAGTGGGCAAACCATTGAGATTAAAGGCCACCGCTTCGAGGTCGGCCCCGCCCGCGTTCGCCCGTTGAATCCGATGTCTACAGTATTTGCGCGTCATATTGCCATTGAAGCAGAGACTGATGATGAAGAGCAGTTTCTCTACTGGGCTGCAGAGCAACTTGATGACTTGGCCGTACCGGCCCGGAAAATGCTGTGTGGAAGACGTCGTGAGATTCAACTTCCGGATGGCCCCATACCCACCCGCAGCCTGATGCTGGCTGAACTCGCGTCCCACGAATCATTCACTCTGCAGCAGCGCGGACTGGGGATAGGCCGAAAGTTCGGTTGCGGTCTGTTCCTCCCTCACCGTAACATCAAGGCGGTCAATGATCCGGAATAGCGGGGCAGCGGATCACCAGAAAACAACTGGGTTTGTTCCTTCGACCAGTGATTCAGACCAGCGCTCGACACAGTGACCCGTTTATCGATTGAAACCTAAAACCACGGACCAACCGTTTCACACACCGGGGAGCCAGCAGATGACCACCAAGCAGGAACTGATTCAAAAAATGATTCAGATGCAAAAACAGTTTATGGCGCGTGAGCGGAAGTCTGGCATAGACCTTGAAGATTACTTCACCCCGCAGCCAGGCGATTTACTCGACGGGTACCGCGAGACGTTCTCGGATCTTGCGACTGAGGTCGTTGACCTTGCCCACGAGGAAAAGGGCTCGAACCGATAAGCACCGTACCAGTCACCCCAAGAGCACGTTTCTACATAACCTGCACACGGACTGACCTGGAAGATGCGAATTCGGGACCGTTGGTCTGAGCGCGGTCAGCCCCCGTCACTGGAGGACAACGCCGTGGCCCTGGCTTACATCTGCTGGCAGGTGGCTCTATCGGGTGCCAAAAATCTTCATGAACAGACATTCGACTATCAGCACGACTCGCAGCGCGTCGCGGTGATTCAGGAGTACCTGGTTTTTCTGGCCCACAGTTGCGATCGCCTCGCAAGTGAGTTGATGAGCGCAGGCGAACGAGAGGTATTCATGGCCAGACTGGCCAGCGAGTGTGCGCGTCATCTTCAGCGGAACAGTGAAGAGGTGCTTGGGGCGGGCGACTATTCGAGTCCTTTCATCGACATCTTCAATGCGCATAACCTGGCATACGCGCAGTGTGCTTTTCAGGATGGTGAGCCGGGTTATGCCCTACTCAGAACATTCGCCAGTAACATTCAGGCGCTGATGGGCCAAGACCAAAAAAACCGATGGGTTATTGATCAGGTCATCGACATTGACAGCCGGGAGTCGTTCCAGCAGGTCAAACGCTCGATGCACAACATCCTGGACACATCGGCCAGGGGCCACGGCCGCCCGGACCGGACCTGAGGCGCCCGGGCCCTTGTTTTTAAAAACGCCGGGTCTGCTTCAGGCCCAATTCAGCGCAGCGTCAGTCACCTGTTTCCGACCATCCTGATACCCGGCCTTGTAGGCATCACTCACCCGCTGTTCTTCTCTCTCGGGGTTCCCCAGATAACCCCCGACCCATCCCTGGACATACTCTGGGTCCACCCCCAGCTTTTCTAGCCGCTCTACGGTCTGATAATAGGTGGTATCCATTCGCGCAGTAGCCTGTTAAACCCGTGAAGCCCCGTTAAAGGAACGCGAATTTTTAAATCGATCCGTAAAATGTTTCTGCGAAACACTCACGACGGTGATTGCGGAACAAAAGGGCGGGCAAACCCGCCCTTTTGCTGCCGCGGGACAACACTTAGGGTTTGGCTGTACTCAGCCCAAGAATCTCCCAGTCCTGCATTCCGCCACGATACCATTTGATCTTGTGGGCGGGGTAGCCGACCTTGAGCAGGTTCTTGATGTTGTTCGGTGACTGACCACACCACATACCGTTACAGAACAAAACAGCAGTCTTCGCAGTGCTAAAGTCAAACAAACCTTCGGATTCGCTGACGTTGAACACATCCTGCAGTATTTCTGCGATCTCGATCGGGGTTGCGCCCTTGGCCGGGTTGAGCGTTGTCCAGGCTACATTGATTGCACTGGCTATGGTTCCCTTGGCTACCCAGTCCGGGGTCCTGGAATCGACCACCACGATGGAGTCGTCGCCATCGCTCATCTGCTTCGCATAGGCGATGATTTCCCGCTCGCCGATGGTCTCAATACCCGGTGCAAGAGTTATGGGCTGGATGCAAAATGGTGGGCATTTACGCGAAGTCTTACCAAAAGCGGGATTAACCGTATTGGCATTGTCCTGGTTACGGACGATCTCGGTAGCAACACCGTTGTGCATCACGGTGACCGACATCAGGTCCGGGGTAATTCCGACCGGATCACCCGCCTGGGCGCCGGACGACAGGGCCATAGTCGCGGCCAGCAGTGCAGCAGTTACAAATTTGGTTTTTTCCATCTTTTAGCCTCCATGGGTTAAGTAAGAGGGAATTGACCTCCTGCCGGAGCCGTTCAATTCCCGGTGAATCGGTTGGTCTGTAGATCCATCACCCTATCACTCGCAATCTGGTTCCTCGCAGATCTCTTCCTCCGGATGATTGGCACACCACTCTGTGCAAGCGTCCTCATTCGCCTCACACCAGACCTCGGGGTCTTCACCCGCAGGTGGGCCGTCGGCAAAAACCGGAGAAAGCCCCAGCAGGCACCCGAGCAAAACGCGACGAACCCCGCACCCTAAGCGGGGTAATACACCATTATCATTATTCTGAAGCAAATTCAGAGCTAAAGTATGAGTCAACGTCGCTGTAGACCGAATTCCGGCC
>CAZEKE010000235.1:0-4202 GCA_964512815.1 uncultured Acidiferrobacteraceae bacterium | reverse complement strand
GAGTTCTGAAGCCTTTCAAAATGGTCTTTCATGAACAAAGGGACACCCTGATGAGTCCTAAAGCCCTCATAGACGGAGTCGCCATACAGAAACCCTCGATCCATCACTGGAATCATTGCATCGCTCATGGGAGTGATCTCCCCGTCTACGTTCACCATCGGGCTCAAATCACTCATCAGGTCATTCCTAGGTTAATGTATATTTGAACAGGGCCTAACCGACACATCCGCCCAGCGTCTGGTTCCGAACTCTTTCAGACTCGCACAACGGCATCCTTTACTGGCGCCGCACTGCGCGTGCACTGCAAGCCACAGTATTTCACCCGATCATATCATCCAGTGGGTGGAGCGCGTCCGCAGACCGCCGGTTTGCACCGGAATCCCGTTGCTCGCAGAATTACGCTTTGCCGGCCAACGCCCTACCGTAGCGTACGAGGTACGCAAAGCACAGGACTCAACAGCAGACCTTCGATGCCCACCCATCCCAATTCTGATCTTGTTGCGGAATACGGCCACCTGGAACACTGGAACAGGCCACAACAACGGCGTAGCAGCTTTCATCATCTTCACCGGATTGTGCGCTACGGCTTCAGTCTGCGCGCCTCAGAGGTGCTCGAACTGACCATCAGCACCGACCCATGCATCGCCCGCCTGGAGTCTGTCCAGCAGCTGTGTCACTCGGAAACCTTCTCGGCACTGGTCGTCCTTCGCGGCGAAGAACTGGTGTACGAACACTACGCGAAGGATTTCGCTCCCAACCAGACCCATACGGTCATGTCCATCACTAAGACGATGATCCATCTGATCGTCGGCCGGTGGGTAGAAGACGGCTTGATCGACCTCAGTGCAACTGTTTCTGAGTACCTCCCGGAATTAGGTTCGGGCTACGGCGATGCCACAATACAAGATGTACTGGATATGAACGTGGTTAATGACTACTCAGAAGATTATTCGGATCCACACACGGCCGCCTTGACTCACAACATCTCCATGGGGTGGCGGCTTCCGGAAGCCGGTTCCGGTTCGATCGCGAGTCGAGAATTTCTTTGCACCATACAAGGCAGTGATCTGGTCAACCGTTCTGGAGAGTTGCACTACAAGTCTGCGAATACCGATGTTTTGGCGTGGATCGCAGAATCCGTCAGTGGTCTGAACCTGCGCGAACAACTGCTTCGGATTGTCGAAGCCGCGGGAATTGAACACACATTCCACATGTCTACCGATCACACGGGTGTCCCGAACAGCAGCGGCGGGGCCTGCTTGTCTGCACGTGACCTGGCCCGTTATGGCCTGATATTTGCCCGCGAGGGCACCGGCATCAACGGTGTACCGGTCGGTAGCCCGGATTTCATGAGTGAAACACGCCGCTGTAGCGGTCCTACCTATCCGGCACCGGACAGCCATATTCACTACGGGAACCATCTCCAGACCAACGGACGGTGGGTCGGTCACGGGGGATGGGGTGGACAGTTCCTGATGGTTGACCCGGAATCAGCAACAGTCGTAGTCTTCTTCAGTGTACTTGAGAATGAAAGTGCATCGGATGACAATCACACCCGCGCGATTATTCAGATGGCTGAAGAGGTAATCAGGATCTGAACAGCGCCATCGATGACCGGAAACACCTTTGAACGAAAACAACACGATGTACCTCCATACTCCGAAAGACCCTATCCGAGACTGCTTGCACCAGCGCGACAATCCAGAGATGCGCCTGAAGTATTTACGCCTGCACCGGCCTTTGTTGACGCCATGAACACCGCAACCACACCATCGTCCGGCATCTCGGGCACGACCGGTTCTCTCAACTACCTCGCGGCATCGGTTAAATCTTCGCTTTACCGAAACAGTGAAGTACTGACCCGGCGTGACCGGGACGGAAGTGATGATGCTTTTACCGGCGTATTGTTGGAGAAACTCGACATCCCGATCAACAATGCCCGGCTTCTGGAAAGCACCCAGCATCGAACACTGGAACGCCATGGATTTGAGTTGTTGCCGCGACCACTAGGGCGTAGCGATCTCAACTTTTATGACCACCAGCAGGTTGTCCGGGAATACTATGGCGAGTGTGCCACGGTCATCCGTGAAGCGACGGGGGCAGCTCATGTCTGTGCTTTTGACCACAACCTGCGATCTGCGTCCGGCAAGAAAAAGAAGCGCCGCATCGCCGGAGGTCAGCAGGTCCAGGGACCGGCCCGAATGGTGCATGGGGACTATACTCTGACGAGCGCACCACAACGCCTGCAGGATCTGACAAAACCAGCCGGATCGAACGATACGCTGCGTTCAATTCTTGGCGCAGACGAGACGCTTCTCGAATCGGAAATGGTGAATCAACTGCTCCAAAACGACGACCGTTTTGCCATCATTAATCTGTGGAGGAGTATCGCGTTTGAACCGGTCGCCACCCATCCGCTTGCACTTTGCGATGGTCAGACAGTGAATCCTGAGGACCTGGTGGTTTTCGAAATTCACTATCAGGACAGAATCGGGGAGAATTATTTCGCCAAGCATGCGCCTCAGCACACCTGGTGGTACTACCCGGCGATGACTCGGGATGAAGCTTTATTGATCAAGCAATGGGACTCGGCAGGGGGCCTGGCCCGGTCCGGCGGTACCCGACCGGATTCTGGGGTCGATGATCAGAAGACACCCTGTACCTTCAGTTTTCACACGGCATTCAGAGATCCGGATACAACACCTGAATCCCCGGACCGCCAAAGCATAGAGGTACGTTGTGTTGTTGTTTACGATTGAGTCCGACTGCTTGCGGAAGATTCCCGGACCCTGATCTGACCGCGTTCTCAATCCTGACCCGACGTTTCAAACCAGCCTACCTGGCCCCCGGCACGTCGCGCCGGCCACACGTAAATCTATGGCGGATGACAGTTAAACCCCATGCTTAAGAACGCTAGCAGCAACCCCGAGACTCTGGCAAAGATCGCGTGTACGACCGCCGGCGCACTCTGGGGTCTGTACTGGATTCCCCTGAGAGCAGTCAACGAGGCTGGTATCCGTGGGTCATGGGCAACTGCACTGTTCTATCTGATCCCCTTCGTGATCCTGCTGCCCATTGGCCTGCTACGCTGGCGGCACATTCTGAATGCAGGCTGGCCTCTTCAATGGATCGGCATCACAGCTGCATTAGCGCTGGTTTTCTATTCCAACGCTTTTCTTTATACCGACGTCATTCGGGCTGTTCTTTTGTACTACCTGACACCGATCTGGAGCGCCCTGCTCGCACGAGTCTGGCTCAAGGAAGCAATCACCCAGGAACGGACCATCGCAATCGGTCTTGGGATTGCTGGGCTTTTTGTCATCCTGTACTCAGGTGGGGAATTTCCGGCACCGCGAAACGCGGGGGACTGGATGGGGTTGATTTCTGGGCTAATCTGGGCGCTCACCGCGAATGTGATGCGGCACGAGTCCAGGCAATACACTTTCGACGTTTTATTAATGTGGTTTTTCTGGGCTTCTGTATTTGCGGTGGTGGTGGCGCTGATGCCGGTCCTTGACCATCCCGCGGTTCCCGAAGTGGGTCCTATCATGGACGTCCTGCCCTGGTTTATCCCTGTCGTCCTGCTGATGATCATTCCTGGTTTTTATGCTATCACTTGGGGAGTCCCCTTACTCAATCCCGGCACCGTTGGCGTACTGTTTATGACCGAGATCAGCACGGGAGCGATCAGCGCCGCAGTACTGACAGATGAACCCTTCGGCAGACGGGAAATCGTAGGGGTGGGGCTGATCACGGCTGCAGGACTCACCGAAACGTTGGCGCCCAGATTCCGCAGGATTATTCGTAATTGTCTAAAAAAGGGTAGCCGGGTGCCATAATGTCTGATCCGGATTACCTGTCGCAATCAGGCTTAGTAGATAACATAAAACCCCGGTACCTAGGTACCGGGGTTTTATGTTTATATGCCTGGCAGTGTCCTACTTTCACACGGGAAACCCCGCACTATCATCGGCGCTGAGTGTTTTCACTTCTGAGTTCGAGATGGATTCAGGTGGGACCCACTCGCTATGGCCGCCAGGCAAACTGGCTGACAGGGCGCGTTGCGCCCTGTCTAATTTGGTGGTGATATGACGGCGTTACTGGATTATTCAGCCAATCAGTCTTCTTGGGTGTTATATGATCAAGCCTCACGGGCAATTAGTACGGGTTAGCTTAATGCATTACTGCACTTCCACACCCCG
>CAZEKE010000234.1:0-6603 GCA_964512815.1 uncultured Acidiferrobacteraceae bacterium | reverse complement strand
ATAGAACAACTCCACGTACGCAAGATGAAATATATAAGTATATGACAGAAGGTACAACGGGTGAAGGAATTGGTTTAGAACCATTCAGTGAATATCAAAAAAGAAGAAGAAAGGCTTTAGGTTTAGAACCTTTAGGATTATACGGTTAAAAAATGGGATTATTTGATTTTTTATTTAAGCCAGGTACACCAGAAATGAAACCAACGGATGCTTCACAGCTTCCTGAATATTTACAAAAAGCTGGTGCTAACCTAGTTGGAGCTGCACAAGACGTAGCAGCAGAGGATTACATACCTTACACAGATCCGCGTTTAGCGGCTATGACACCTGCTCAACTTGCAGCAATGCAACAAGGTTTAGGTATGGCTGGTGTAAGTACTGGACAAATGACACCTGCAATGGCAGCAATGCAAACAGCTACAGGCGGTCCAACATCTGCACAAATAACTGGATATATGAATCCATATATGACAGGTGTGGCAGACATAGCAGCACAAAAAATGAGATATCAATCTGCAATAGAACAACAAAAAATAGCTGCAAGTGCAGCACAAGCAGGTGGACTAGATAGTACAAGATTTGCTATACAAGAAGCAGAAAGACAAAAGAATTTAGGTACAGGTATCTCTGATATTTATGCTAAGGCACAAGCAGAAGCATATACTCAAGGCACAGACTTAGCTAAGTTTGCACAAGAGCAAGGTCTCAAGGGGGCAATCGGACAAGGTACACTGGCGCAACAACAACAGAATTTAGGTTTAGCTGACGTGCAAAATCAATTAGGCATAGGTCAATTAGTTAAAGATGAAAATCAAAAAGCACTTGACTTAGCTTATCAGCAATTTACAGAAGAAAGAATGCATCCACAACAGCAACTTAATTTCTTAGCTGGAATCATGAACTTAGATCCAAATAAAAACGCAATCACTCAATCGCAAATGATATCACAACCTAGCTTCTTTGATAAAGCATTAGGCTTTGGTGCAACTGCGGCGAACATTGCTGGTGGCTTAGGTTGGAAACCATTCGGAAATTAATATGGCAGACATGAAAAAAATTAGACCTGCGGAAGATGTAAAATCTACGTGGGGTGATGTAATAGATTTTCTTGGTCCATTTAGTGGTGACATTAATATTTTTCAAGGGATGGAGGATATTACAGGAGCAGATGCAGCTACGGATTTAATTAAAAAAACTGATCCTGATAGGGACATTGGTCTATTTGAATATATGCCTTTTTATAGTGGGCTTGGTGATTGGAATTTAAGACCTGAAGTAACAGAAGAGACAGATGAATATTATGCAACAGGTAAACGTAAACCTATTAGAGAAGGTTATGAAAGCGGGCGAACAGGTTATACTAATTATCCTGAAGTAAAACAATATCAACAACAAGTTAAAATTAAAAAAGAATTAGAACAATTACAAAAAGAACAAGACGAAGAAAGAGCTAGACTTGCAAAAGAGCAAGCAGAAAGAGAAGCTTTTCTTGATAGTCCTAAAGGTAGAATGCAAACTATGTGGAATGATGCAGACAAAAGAGATGCAGTTTTAGGTGGTATAGCAGATGCTATGTTAGAGACACGCGTAGGTGTAGATGCATATGGCAGTAGAATAAATAGAGCGCAAAAGAATGTTAGACAGAATTTAAGAGAAGCAGAAGCAACAGATATCCTTGAACAAAAAGCTCAAATAGATATGATGAAGACTATGGCAGAAACAGATAAGTTATTAAATCCTGCGCAGTATATAACTGATGCGCAAAATAATGCTGACGCAATTGTACGTTCAATGATTGCATCAGGTAAAATTGCGCAAGAAGATTATGCGGATGCTTTTGCTAGAACACTACAACAAATTACAGTTAAAGATTTAACTTCGGCTAAAGCTAATGCTTTAACACCGATGTACACTTATGCAATGGCATTGAAAGAAACTCAACCAGAAGTATCTAAAATGTTATTGGATGCAATAATGCAAAACACTATTTATTTAGCAGGTGGCACAACTGATATAGGAACAACAGAAGACGCAAGTGCAGTTATAAACGCCCCTAAAAAATAAAATTAACCCTAAGGGCTTTGCCCTGAATACTTTGTTAAGGTAACGAAATGGCAGACGTAAGATATATAAAATTTGGTGACTCAGGTGCACCTAAAATAAAATTCGATTCCTCATATACGGATGAAGACATCCGTAATTATCTCAAAAGCGAACAGTTTGAAAATGAAATGGCCTCCAAAGGCTGGCTCTACAAGTACGGCCTTGACCCAGTCAATCTATTAGATGAAGAAAACTTAGACGACAATGCACTACAAGCAGGAGCAAAGTCTGCAGTTGATACATTAAAACAATTCTGGGGTGCAGGCATGGCTGCTATGTATGACACCTTTGGTAACGAAGATAAACAAATGGAAGCAGTGGAAGCTGTTAGACAATATCAATTAGATCAAGCTGCACATCTGTGGCGTAAAGATAAAGAGGGGCAAGTCAAACCTCGAATCAATTCCCTAGAACAAGTATTTGAAAGTGAAGAAGAGTTTAGCGCATTCCTTGAATGGGTTGGTGCTAAGATGGGTGAAGGTGCAGTAACAACTTTACCAATTGTTTTAGCAGGATTAGTAACAGGTGGTGTAGGTGCCGCAGCTATTGGCACAGGAATGGTTGCACGCAAAACAGGAACAACCGCTTTACAACAAGCATTTAGATATGGCTTATTAGGAGACATGGCAGGAGGATTTAGTGCACAAACTTTAGCACGAATGACATCAGCTGGTGGTTTAGGATTCTTATCATCTGCTTATGGAATGGCTATAGGAGATATTTATTCAGGACAATTAGATGAAACCGATGACCCTAATGCAGGTATTGCATTAGCTTTAGGTATACCGTATGCTGCAGCTGAAGGTGCATTTGGTATGGGTAGTGTCTTGATGAGTAATCTTATTGGAAAAGTAGGTAAAAGAAAAGCTACGGAAACTGTAGCTGAGTGGTTAAAAAGTAATAAAAAATTTAATATTAAAAAACAATTAAAAGCTGCTACACGTGCCGATAGGTTAAAAGCATTAGGTAAAGGTATCGGCGGAACAATGGCAGGCGAGGCAACGGCTGAGGCATTGCAAGAAACTTTAACTCAAACTGGTCAGGAACTTGAAGGGGGCAGATCATTATCAGAACTATATGCTAGCCCAGGTTTTTGGAAACAGTTAGGTGAAGCAGCGGCAGCTGGTGCAGTAGGTGGTGGTCCATTTGGTGTAGTGGGTGGAACAGCTCAAGCATTACGTGTTGGACCTACAGTTGATGTTCATCTTGATGCAGGTGCTCAAAGAATTACTGTACCAAATGTTAATACTGATATAAGAAACAATAAAGAGTTATGGAAAGATGTTGATTACCGTATTGGTGATTTAGTTACAATGACAGGCGCTCCTACTGAAGGAGTCGTTGGACCGCAGCAACAACCAGATGGTACAAGTTATGATCAATCAGATCCTAATAATTCAGCTTACCCAGTTTATACTGTTATTGGAAATACAAATATTAATGGTGAAGAATTTTTCTTACTTGAAGGAGCAAGTGGGAAAGGAGATTTATTTGTACCTGCAAATAGAAAACAATCTATCTTGCGTTTACAAAATGAAACTATAAACGAAAACAAATATAATAATGCAGCAGGATTTAATTATACACAAGAAGAAAGTAATGATGTAAATTTAAATGATAAAGATTCTATTGATTCTTATAATTTAAATAGAAAAAATTTATATAAACGTGGCTTTTTAAAAAAAGATGATAACAAATCTGTAGAAGAAGCATTGGCTACAGACAAAGAGACATGGGTTAAAGAAGAAGTTGCTGATATTACTACCCAAAGAAATCTTTATAGAGATAAAATTAAGGCGCATGATTCATTTGAAAAAAATTATCAACCACGTGAAGAAAGATACCGAGAATTTTTTGATGACCAAAATGTAGAAGAAGGAGAAGTATTAACTTTACAAAAATCTTTTGATGAATTTGGTGGAGATGTTGATGGGCGATACCAAAAATATAATACTGTAGATGACAAAGATTTAAATGAAGCAGTATTAAAACAAGGATGGGAACAAGAACGTTATAGTAAAGTACAAGGCTTGGCAGAATTAGATGAAAACTATGTATCACCTACTGAACATAAGCAATTAAAAGAGTTAGGATTTAGAGGACCATACGGGCAACAGTACATTGATGATTTAATAAATGATACTAAAGTTGAAAAGAACACAAATGGTAAAATGAAACAAGTCACACGTGGTAGAGAAAGACTAAATGATATATTAGAAAATAAAATAACTTTTGCTGTTGAGACTAAAGGTAAACGTGAACGTTCAGAAAAAATTGTAACAGGACAAAATGTAGTTAACCCACTTACTCCTGCAGAAAGAATGTCTGAATTAGGTGAAGGTATTTATGATCAAACTCCATCAGAAAGAATAAGAACATTAAAAGAACTTTTACATTTATTAGATTACAGAGGATGGAAATGGATTACCGCTCAAGAAAAGAAACTTAAAAATAAATTACAATTAGAAAAACGTGCTAACATATTTGCTAGTAATTTTACAAAAGCTAATGCTATACAAAAACAAATTGATCGTATAGATCAAAAGAGTCATGTCATTATGCATGAAGGAAAAATTGTGGGAACATATAGTCCTACTGCAAGACGTACAATGTCTCAAGAAATAGAAAGATTACAAAATCAAAAACAAACTCCACAAGTTGCAGAGATGATTACTATGTACCAAACTCAAGTAGAAAACATAGATAATGCTCGTATAAAATTTAATGAAACTTTAAAAACATTTAATGAAGAACCTATTCTTAGTACTGAGTGGGGTAAACTTACTACTAGTCATCCAGCTTTAAAAAGAATACAAGATAAAAATAGAAACTATCCTATTACTAAACCAATTGAAGTTACTCGTCGATGGGAACTTTATGCCTTAGGTGCAGGTGAACCTAGATTACGTGATGACTTTGCAGAAAATGCACCAAAGGTTTTACAAACATTAAAAGATATTATTAGTAACTTATCTTTAGACATACGTGTTGACTTACATCCTTTCTTAGAAAAAGATGGCGTTGCTATGGCAGGTGAATATATCTTAGGCGAGAGAGGAGTTCATGTAGCATACAATGCTGTACCTGAATTACGACCTAATTTAAATAGAACTGATTCAATTAACTATGTATTACATCATGAGGTAATGCATTTACTTAGAACAGAAGGATTCTTTACGCAAAAAGAATGGCTTGCTTTAAGTAAAGCCGCAGAAGATACATGGATTAAACAATATAAAATTAAAGAACGTTATTCAGATTTAGATTACAACTTACAAATAGAAGAAGCTATATCCGAAGCATTCGCTGCTTACATGACAGGCAGATATCAAACAGGTAGTTTTGTTGGTAAAGTATTTGAAAGATTAAAACAATATTTAATTGCATTAGCTAATGCTTTAACAAGAAATAGATTTAATACAAGCGCTGCAATATTTAATGCAATTGATTTAGGAATGGTGGGTGCACGTTATGATAGTATGCAACGTACATCAGATATTTATTTAAGAGGAGATAATATAAACGACATCATAGTTAAACAACCTTGGAGTGGAGAACAGGTTAATGGATTTGCCCCAGCTACCAGAGCATTGTTTACTAAACAACCAAAGATAACTAATACAAAAAACTTTTACAAATGGTGGAATAGTAATGGGCAACCAAGCGTGGTCGTTGATGACAAAGGTGCCCCCTTGATTGTAATGCATGCAACAAGAGATACTCGTTCTTTAGAACAAGCGGTACCATTTAATATTTTTGATGTAAATAAAACACTTGATTATGGTTTTCATTTTACAGGAGATCAAACTACTATAGATACATTTTTAGCTAATAAAGATATGACTCGTTCTGAGGCATATATCTTTAGAGGATTTGTTAATATTAAAAATCCATTACGTGTTTCTGACTTTGGAACATGGGAACCTACTAATGTATTAGCTTATTTACTTAGAAAAAATATTATTACACAAATAGAGTTCGATAGGGAAATGAAAGTCATTACTGAATTTGAAACAACTAATGAACCACAAGTAGAACAATTAAGACAAATGGGTTTATACCACGGCTTAACTGAAAGTTTTGAGTCTATTAAAAAATTATTAAAAAGCAAAGGATATGATGGACTTGTCTATAAAAATGAAGGTGAATATAAACATAGAGTATTATTAAAAAAAGCTATAGAATATTTAGCAAATAGTGTAAGAGGAATACAAGACCCAAGTGTATTACCACCAACACAAGAAGAATTATCTTTATTAGAAAATGAACCTATGGCAGATTCGTATGTTATCTTTGAACCTAATCAGTTTAAATCTATATTAAATGCGGGGGCATATGATATAAACAATTCTAACATGATGGCGGCTAATCAATATCAACCTGTTCCAGGTGAAATACCTGTTGATGATTACAAGCCAATGAATCGTCAGCAAAGAAGATCATTAAATGCGCGAATGAAAAAAGCTATGGATCAAGAAGAAAAACTTTATAGTAAAGATA
>CAZEKE010000233.1:0-2767 GCA_964512815.1 uncultured Acidiferrobacteraceae bacterium | reverse complement strand
AGTGGGGCGAGCGCGTCGTTGACCGCGTTGCCGATCGCAGCCAACGGGCCAATCGCGCCGCCTTCGCCGACGCCTTTGACGCCAAAAACGGTATACGGCGATGGCGTCTCCATGTGGACTACCCGTATGTCGGGAATTTCGGTCGCACCCGGCAGAGTGTAGTCCGCGAGGGTTGGCGCGAGAGGAACGCCGGTTGCGCTGTACGGCATTTCTTCGTAGCGCGCCGTGCCGCTCCCCTGCGCAGTTCCGCCGTGAACTTGGCCTTCGACGATCATCGGATTGACCATCACGCCCGGATCCTCGACGACCACAAAATCGAGAATCTCCACGGCGCCTGTCTCCGGGTCCAGCGCGACGACCGCGGCGTGGGTGCATGCTGAATAGGCCCCAGTGCGCCGTGACGGGCTGTAGCCCTCGGTCGCCTCCAGCCCGGCCGGGTCGAGATCTTCGGGCAGGTCCTGTGGGCGCAGATACCAGGCGCGCGCGACGTCCCGCAGGCTCAAGCTTCCCGATGGACCGAAGACGGCACCGTCGCGCACCTCGACGCTGGCGACATCGGTTTGCAAGAGTGCTGCGCCGATCGCAGCTGCCCGCCTAGCGATCGTCCGGCAAGCTTCGGTTGTCGCCCCGCCGGCCCAGACGATGCAGCGCGACCCCCAGGTGCCCGATGAGTACGGGCTGAGCTCGGTGTCGCCATGGATCACTCTGACCTCTGACGGATCGATTCCCAACACTTCGTGCGCCAGCTGGGCGAGCGTGGTCTCGAGCCCCTGGCCGTGGCTGTGCACACCAGTTCTGATGTCGAGAGTGCCGTCGGGTGTGAGGCGCGCCGAAGCCTGTTCGTAGAGCTGCATTTTTTTGCCGTCGGAGGTTACCCCGAAGCCCGATTGCTCACCGAATACGCCAAAGCCCACCCCGAGAAGGCGCCCGTCAGACAGACCTCCAGCTTGACGCCGGCGCACGCCGTCAAGGTCGATCGCTCGGACCGCCTCGGCGAGGCACGTCGGATAGTCCCCGCTGTCGAAATGCTTGCCGGTGATGTTGTCATAGGGCATCGCCTCGGCCGGGATGAGATTGAGCATCCGGACGTCCGTCGGCTCCTTGCCGAGCTCGCGCGCGATCGCGTCGATCAACAGCTCAATGACGTAGCACACCCCGGGTCGCGCGACCCCGCGATAGGGCAGGAGCGGCGTCTTGTTGGTCGCCACGGCCGTCGCCGTGCAGCTATACGCCGGAAGCACATAGGGGCCTGGCAGGACACCGGTGATTTGCGAGACCTCGATCGCCGCTGTGAACGGGAAGGACGAGTACGCCCCGCCATCGACAATCCCTTCCGCATCGATTGCGAGCAGCCTTCCCTCGGCATCGGCCTGCGCGGTGATACGGTAGTGGTGTTCGCGGCAGTTGGCCGAAGCGCTCAGGTGCTCGAAGCGGTCCTCCAACCATCGCACTGTCCTACCGGTGTGCAGGGCCAGCCAGCAGACGCAGACTTCCTCCGGTGCGAGCACCCCTTTGTAGCCGAAACCGCCACCGATATCGGGCGAGATCACCCGAATCCGCCCCTCGGCAATTTGAAGGCATTCTGCAAGCCCCGTGCGGAAACGGTGAGGAAACTGCGAGGTGGCATCAACGATGAGCTGGTCCGAGCGGCTGTCGAAATGCGCGATAAAGCCGCGGCCTTCCAGCGGCGCCATACACTGGCGCGCGGTGCGGAATTCGCGGCTGATGCTGATCGCTGCCGCCTCGCCCGCGTCGTCGCCGTCGGCGTTGTACACGCTTCTGAGGAACACGTTCTCGCGCCAACCGTCATGGAGCAGTGGCGCCTCCGGTCGGCATGCCTGCAGCATGTCGGCAATCACCGGGAGATCCTCGGTCTCCAGCACGATCTCCTGTGCAATGTCCTCCGCCTCCGCCCTGGTTTCGGCGAGGCACATTGCGATCGGCTCGCCTGCATAGCGCAGTCGGTCATGCGCAAGCAAAGGCTGGTCGGAGGCCTGGAATCCAGGGATTGGCACCACGGCTCGGATTGGCATCGTGTCCGCGAGATCGGTCGCGGTGAAGACCGACCCCCGCAATTCCGCCGGCACAAGGACGTTTAATAACTTGGCGTGCGCCAGCGGGCTGCGCACGAAAGCGACATCCTGCATCCGGTCTGGCTTGAAGTCGCCGACGAACTTCCCGCGTCCGCGCAAGAACCGATCGTCCTCCTTGCGCGCAAGCCTTGCGCGCAGTCCCTTCGAAGCCACCCCAGTCTCTCCTATGCAATAGCGCCAACAATGACAGCTTTGCCGCGGGATCGGCAATGGCGTGGCGTCAACCCGCCGCGACCGCTAGGTTGATGCGGCGTTGTTCGGGGAGAGTATTCGATGGACGATCGCCCGTCCGGTCCCGCCGGAATCGAGGCCGGCACCGAGAAGGCAGGAATCGGTCACAACCAGCCCGCAGAGGTCGTCTGGGAACGCTGGCAGCGCAAGCGCACCTTCGTGCGCGCGCTGGAAGGCACCTATGGCGAACTCCAGGCCGAGCTCTACGACCGGCCGCGGGTCTATGGCGCGCTCGATCAGGAATGGCGCGGCGGGCCCCAGCTGTTCGACAAGGCGATCATCAACCCGATGAAGACCGACGTCGCCCAGTCAATCGAGACCCATATCTCGGTCATCGCGCCCCAGGGCACCGGCCAACGCCACGGTCACATGAACTCAGCGATCTTCTATTGCCTGCGTGGCAAAGGCTACGACATCCACGACGGCAAGCGCTTCGACTACGA
>CAZEKE010000232.1:0-3857 GCA_964512815.1 uncultured Acidiferrobacteraceae bacterium | reverse complement strand
ACGGCGGTTACCTGTCTGAAGGAGATCTCATTACCATCGTCTTCGGAGACACATCGGGCGGTTCACCGGGTATGCGAGTCCAGACCATGGCTGAGGGTGGTTTCGAGTTCAAAGTGCTGGCAGACGTCTGTGCCGTGGGTCAGTTTGTGCCGATCCCCGGCACACCGACGGTGGCGATTGTGCCGGGTCCGGCTGTGGTCTGGAAAGCCGTGCTGCCGACGCTGCGCCGGCCTGGTGAACGATTCCGCTTTGGGCTGAAGGCAGAAGACAAATGGGGCAATCCGACCGACCGGGCGGGTGGCCGCTTCACATTCCGGAGCAGTCTTCCAGTCGACGGGCTCCCGGAGACGTTTGATTACCCTCGGGGAGAGAAATCTGTCTCGTTTGACGGGCTCTTTGTTTCCGATCCGGGAGTGTTGCGCATCACGTTGCACGACCGATCGGGAGCTGCCGTGGCGGAATCTCATCCGCTGGTCATCCGCGAAAGCCGCTATGGTGGCTACTGGGGTGACATGCATGGACAAAGTGGCGAGTCGATCGGGATCACGACGTCTCGACAGTACTTCGACTTCGCCCGTAACAAGGCGTTTCTCGATGCCACCGGTCACCAGGCGAACGATTTTCAGATCAACAACGCGTTCTGGACTTACCTCAACAAACTCAGTGCTGAGTACAACGAGGACGGAGCCTTTGTGACGCTGCCGGGCTACGAGTGGTCCGGCAATACGGCAGTGGGTGGCGATCGCAACGTCTATTTCCGCAGCGAAGGCCGCCAGATCCGGCGTTCATCACATGCCCTGCTGACCGACCGCGCCGATCTAGACACCGATGCCCCCGATGCCAAAGTTCTGTTCGAAGCCTTGAGCGGTGAAGATTGTGTGGTCTACGCGCACGTCGGCGGCCGCTACGCGGACACGGCCTACGCCCATGATCCAAAACTCGAAAGTGCAATGGAGATTCATTCGGCCTGGGGTACATTTGAGTGGCTCTTGACCGACGGGTTTGCACTCGGCCACCGCTGTGGCGTGGTCTGCAACAGTGACGGTCACAAGGGTCGTCCGGGCGCCAGCTATCCGGGCGCCGCGACCTTTGGTGCTTACGGTGGACTGACCTGTTTCTATGCCGAGGAACTGAACCGCGATGGATTGTTCGCGTGTCTGCGTCGTCGCCATCACTACGGCACCACCGGGACGCGACTGCACCTGGACGTGCGCGCAGAGTTACCGAGCGGTGGGCGATTGTTCGACCGTGATCCGAAGGCCTTTCCCAACACAGCCGCCTCTGTCGTCAACGAGGTCATGATGGGCGACATTGTCCAGACCAATGACGAAACAATCAAACTGAGGATCGAGGTCATTGCCCAAGCGCCCATTGAACGGATCGAGGTCCGCAACGGCAAGCAGGTGTTACAGACCTTACGCCCTTATACATCGAATGAGTTGGGCACCCGCATTCGGGTACTATGGAGTGGTGCGGAGTACCGTGGACGGGGACGGACGACCTATTGGAAGGGCCGGATACGTTTCCAGGACACCACGATACAACGCATGAATAAGATCAACATCTGGAACCACGAAAAACTGGTCGATCAGCAAGGGTCAGATACCGTGCAGTTCGACACAATCTCTACAGGTAATTATGCAGGCTTCGATGCCTGGCTGGACAGTGACCCGGGTAGCCAGGTCGAACTGGTGACTAATCATGGTAACCTGGATACAAGGCTGAATGACATAGGCATCAATGACCTGGTGATGGAAGCTGGTGGACTGGAACGGCGCATCCGGCTGTTCCGCCTGCCTGACGATAACCTGCACCGGGAGATGAACGAGACGGTATCAGTGTCTCTCAGACCGTTGGGTGACAATCCGATCTGGGTCTCGGTCTACACCGAAGATGGATTCCAGGCATGGAGCAGCCCAATCTTCGCCTATCGTCGACAAGACTGATAGTTTTCTCGCTTGGTCACGGGAATTTACAAAGAATTGTGTTTGTAGCTCAAGAATGAAGCAGACCTATACGGACGATCCGTCCTTTATGATCTCATTGTTCCTGTTGGGCCGTGTGTTCGACCTGCTAATCACTATGCGAGCAGTAACGACTCCAATCGAACTTCCAACTCAAGGAACTGGGTTTGTCGTTTATGTTTAATTCTTGTATCACTGTTCGAAGTCAGTTTCAGCCTTAATCAGTCGGCAGAAGCCCCTCGTCGCTAGTTGGGATCGGAACTATTCAGATGAAGCCCCAGAACCTGTTGTACATCATGTCGGATGAGCACAACCCGAAAATGCTCGGTTGTTATGGACATCCACTGGTTAAAACACCCAATCTGGATCGCTTGGCAGAGTCAGGCACTCGTTTCACCGCTGCTTACACCAACTCGCCGATCTGTATACCTGCCCGTGCTGCTTTTGCCACTGGAAGATATGTCCATGACACAGGCTACTGGGATAACGCAATGCCTTATGACGGTGAGGTTGCAAGTTGGGGTCATCGATTGATCGAGGAGCAACTCTCTGTTGAATCCATCGGTAAACTGCATTACCGACATAAGGATTTGGCGATCGGAATTTCCCGGCAAATCGAACCTATGCATGTAATGGATGGAATCGGCCAGGTTTGGGGTGCGGTACGCGATCCTTTGCCCCCAAAACGCGCAGGTAACATGCTCAATAAAATCGGCCCAGGGACATCTGACTATAACCGTTACGATATCAGAAATGCAGACTTGGCCTGTAAGTGGTTGAAGAAAGCCGCGAACAGAAGAAGCGAAAAACCCTGGGTTCTATATATCGGCTTTGTCGCACCCCACTTCCCACTGGTTGTGCCCGAAACGTATTTTAACTTGTACCCACTAGATAGTTTGCCGCCGCGTAAACTAGATCCTGGACAGGGCTTCGTCCGCCATCCTTGGCTCCAACGGATGCATAATTTTCTGCCGATTGACGGTCAGTTGTCGTCTCGGCAGCGCCTGATGGCGGTTGCTGCATATTTTGGTCTGTGCACATTCGTTGACCACCAGATTGGAAAGGTTCTTGATACACTGCATGAAGTCGGACTCGATCAGGAAACTCGTGTGATCTACACCTCCGATCACGGTGACAATGTAGGTGCTCGTGGAATGTGGGGAAAATCAAATCTATACGAAGAATCTGCTGGCATTCCGTTGATCATTTCCGGGCCGGATGTGCCGAAGGGGTCGGTCTGCCGGACACCAGTGACGCTTGTAGATAGTTTCCAGACCGTATTGCACGCGACTGGAGTTCTGCCCTCAGACAAGGACACTGATCTGCCGGGACTTTCGTGGTTTGAACTGGCTCATTTGAAAGACGATCAAGATCGAACTGCTTTCAGTGAATATCATGCTATGGGTTCACCAAGCGCGGCATACATGATTCGCAAGGGTCGTTATAAGTTGATTAACTACGTTGATTATCAGTCTGAACTTTTTGATCTCGAGGAGGATCCCGAAGAGACCATAAATCTGGCTTCTAGTTTGGCACACCTGCCTGCGCGACTAGAATTGGAAACATCTCTTCTTGCAATCTGCGATCCGGATTCGACAGACCGGCGCGCTAAGGACGACCAGAATGACTTGGTCGAAAAATTTGGTGGTCGGGAGAACGCGTTTAACACCGGAACACCAGGTGCAACGCCGGTCGCGTGACGAAACGATGGGTTGAATGAAGTTCTACAACCGATCATTCAGGGGACGGGCTGCTGGTCTCCTTGAGGCCGCCCAGGCCCGCGCGGTCCGTGTTGGAGAGGTAGATCTGTCCCTGAAGGTCGGCGATTCGTTCGTGGAAGGCCATAGCCTCGGGATCCATAGTTGCAGCCGGTACGTGTTCCGGCCTGAAATG
>CAZEKE010000231.1:0-3361 GCA_964512815.1 uncultured Acidiferrobacteraceae bacterium | reverse complement strand
GATCAATGCCTCGGGCAGGGCGATGCTGACAGCATCGCGCATCGATGACCGGGCATTCGTTAGGGTGTCGGTCGGACAGACCCGGACCGAGCAGCGCCACGTGGATGCGTTGTGGGAGATGATTGACGACTTCGCCTGAGGGCCGGAAACGCCCGTTCAGATCTCTCGACCGTAGAAGGCTGACGACAGCCGGTGCGCAGAACGGGAGGATCTGTCTCAGTGTTTTTAAGCAGCGCGGCAGTCAGGGTTTGAGGACCAGCAGTTTGCCTCTGATACCCTGCTTGACGAGATAGGGGATATCCTCCAGAGAATCGATGCTGAAGCCGTGGCGTCTGCGGCTGTCTTCGAGCAGTGTGTCCCAGTCAAGGTCATCCCAGCCCTTGCCGTTGACGGTAGTTACCAGCAGTCCACCGGGCAGAAGGCAGTCCAGCAGTCTAGCAGCCTGGTCAGCCTGTTCAGGCTTGTGTGAGAAAACGCCCACACAGATCACTGCTTGGTAAATCTGCAGTATGTCGAGATCGGCCGAAAGATCGCCTTCCGACAGTGACCTGTAAATGCCGAGCGCGCGGGCCTTGTCGAGCATTTCCGGTGACAGATCGATGCCGTCTATATGCTGATAGCCCTCCTTCGCAAGCAGCTGCCCGGCAAGTCCGGTACCGCATCCCATGTCCAAAATCGGCTTTGACCGGTCGGGGACCAGACGGCTGAACCGAGTCACCGCCTGCTGCGGCGCAGCATAGCCGAACTCCTCGATCAGCTCCTGATCGTAGGTCGGGGCCCACTTGCGGTAGACCTCCCTCTGATCATCGCTGGATAGGGCGACGTAGTTTTTTGCCAGTCGCGGATCTACGTTTTTGGGGGCGTGCACCACGCTGTTCAGAACCTGGGCAATCTCATGGGGCTACACTCGCTCAGCGCCTGCCTTTGAATTCGGGTTTTCGTTTGTTCACGAAGGCATCGATACCTTCCCGACCGTCGTGACCGGACATGTTGGCGGCGATCTCTTCTGTTTCGATGTCGGTTTGCTCGATAAAACCATTACTGAAAGTGGTCTGTAGCATTTTGCGTGCAGAGGCATAGGCCATGGTGGGCCCGGCGGCCATCGTCTGGGCAAGTTTCTGGGCCGCTTCGAGCGCCGTGCCTTCGGGAACCGTACGAGTGGCAAGGCCCCAGTCAACGGCTTCCACAGCCGACAAT
Source organism: uncultured Acidiferrobacteraceae bacterium (assembly GCA_964512815.1). GTDB lineage: Bacteria > Pseudomonadota > Gammaproteobacteria > Arenicellales > UBA868 > UBA9619. Next base: position 2,164 of record CAZEKE010000231.1, on the reverse strand, counting down.
TCACGGTTCTCGAATACCAGTTCCTGCGTACGGCGCAGGCCGATGAGGCGCGGGAGAATCCAGGTTGAGCCGCCGTCCGGGCTCAACCCCGCAGCTGTGTAAGCGAGCCGGAAGCGGGCGGTTTCATCGATCAAAACAATGTCTCCAACCAGAGACATGGGGACGCCGGCGCCCGCGGCCATGCCGTTGATTGCCACGATGACGGGCTTGGGCATGGTTAGGAACACACCCAGGGCGGCGTGTAGTTCATCAGCAATCGGGCGGAGTTTTTCCGGTTTGCCTTCGAAGGCGCTGAACTCCTTGAGATCACCACCGAAGCTGAATACGCTGCCCTCGGCCGTGAAAACGCAGGCGCGAACACCCTCGTCATCCCGGGCTGCAGACACGGCGGCCATCAGGTCGGAAGCCAGTTGTGCGGACAGGGCGTTTCCTGCCTGGGGCCGATTGAGTTTGATGATAGCAACTGCACCGTCGCGCAGGTAATTGACTGTCTCTAGATCCACGGCGCCCTCCAGGTGGGTGATGGTGATTCTTTTCCGACACAATGATACACGCAGAGGCATCGGTGTCGCTTCTGAAGCGTGGCGCACCGTATCAGCTTGGCGTGAAATAGCACCATGTCGGCAACTGTGTAACAATTCTGGGACGGTAGCCAGCAGCCCCGGAGGTGTCCATTGAAGGCGGTATCAATTTCCGAACAGCGTGATAACCCGGTGCTCTACCAGAACGAGAGGGCGGCACTTGCGGCGTCTTTCCGCTGGGCCGCACGCCTCAATATGCACGAAGGTGTGGCCAATCATTTTTCCCTGGCTGTCGGAGACGGGACCCGCTTTCTTCTGAATCCGAACCAGCGTCATTTTTCGAGAATCCGGGCCAGCGATCTTCTGCTTCTGGATGTGGACGATACCGGTGTCATGGAACGGGATGATGCCCCTGACCCGACTGCGTGGGGGCTGCATGGGTCGGTTCACCGCCACTGTCCACGTGCCCGGTGTATCATGCATGCGCATCCGATTTACTCGACCGTGCTGGCGAGTCTTTCAGACAGTACACTGCCGCCGATCGACCAGAACACTGCAACGTTCTTCAACCGCCATGTCATCGACAACAGCTATGGCGGCCTTGCGTTCTCCGAGGAGGGTCAGCGTTGCGCCGAGCTGCTGTCCGGTGCCCGCTGCAACGTTATGATCATGGGCAATCACGGCCTCATGGTCATCGGTAAAGATGTTGCAGATGCCTTCAACCGACTGTATTACTTTGAGCGATCAGCCGAGACCTACATCAAGGCACTCTGGACGCAGAAGCCATTGCGGGTTCTTTCCGATGAACTGGCGGAACGTACGGCGCAGGCTCTGGAAGACTACCCGAGCCAGGGCCACAGGCATTTCAATGAACTTCTTGAGATTCTGGATGCGGAGGAACCGGACTACGCCGACTGATCACGGTCCTGACCGTACGCCTACTGCAAAACGCAGCTTGGTAATCTTTTCCATTGACCGCTTGGAGCCCTTTGGGCACCCGGACGTTCGGGTCCACTGATCTACCAGACTATAGGGAACACCCAGTGTCACTTTTGGCGGAAACAGCAAGTACTGTACTTCAGTTCTGGTATCTGGTGGTTGCCGGGATCGTCGTTGTTGCTGTCATCGTACAGAGGGGAAGCCAGCGATTTGATCATCTTCTCGTCAGGGGCCTTTCCTGTCTTGAGTGCGAACTGGAGGGCTTTCCGGATGTTCTGTACTCGAATCTTCATCCGAACTGGTCGGTCTTCAGAAAAAGGTTCCAGCACACTCTGCGCTCGGCCTGTCCGGGGATAACCCCGGAAGCCCTTGCCTATGTACTCGAGCAGTTTGATACCTGTTACGAGTATGACGATGGCGTATATTCGAAGTTTGATTCAACGGGTGAGGTCCGACACGGATCTGAGCTGGCGTTTGTGCCCTTGGTGGCACCGTTTGAACAGCGGCACTTCAGAACCGTCGAATCCCGCCGACGGCGCCGACGGGTCCTGCGGTTTGCCGTGGGCGGTATGACTTACCTGATGGCCGTGACTCTGGTGATCGGCTTTCTGGTCTTTGCCAGGGGTCAGGGTTGGTAAAATTGCTGTACGGCGGAAGCGTGAGTTGAAGCCCCGGGCATTCAGTCCATCGACCCGGTGACCGGC
>CAZEKE010000230.1:0-4883 GCA_964512815.1 uncultured Acidiferrobacteraceae bacterium | reverse complement strand
GCTCAAGTACTACGGCACCGAACTCAACAAGCGCCGCCATGAACTGATCATGTACGGGGCGGGTCACGCTGCCCTGGCTGCGGATAACGATGAGAATCTGGGCCGTGACTGGCTGCGAAGCAAGGCGAATTCGATAGAAGGCGGTACCTCTGAAGTGCAACTCAATATCGTTGCCCGGCGCATACTGGATCTGCCCTCGACCTAAAGCCGCTTGAGGAGAAGTCCATGGACATGGTATTGACCGATGACGAGAACTTGCTGCGTGACACAGCGAAGGGGTTTCTCGAGACGTCGGCGCCGATTGGCCAGTTACGGCGATTGCGTGACGAGGCCGGAACAGACGGATTCGACCGCGATACGTGGAGGGCCATGGTCGAGATGGGCTGGCCCGGCGTGCTCGTGCCAGAAGTACACGGGGGTGCGGCAATGGGGCACGGTGCGGCCGGTGTCATTGCCGAGGAGATGGGCCGCACCCTGACGGCCTCACCCTGGCTCTCCACCGCAGTGATGGGGGCGACGGCAATCGGTCAGTTCGGCTCTACCGCGCAACAGGATCACTGGCTGCCACGGATTGCTGCCGGTGAAGCCATAATCGCTATCGCCGTTGACGAAGGCCGCAGCCATTTGCCGGAATGCGTTTCGACTGCAGCCGAACAGTCGGGCGAGGGTTTCAGATTGTCAGGTGCCAAGTCCTTTGTCGCCGATGGTCATGTCGCCGATGTTCTGCTGGTCTCGGCACGCACGGCCGGAAATCCAGACGAACCTCACGGCATCACTTTGTTTCTGGTGTCCACCCAAACGACCGGTGTCACCGTGGAGCGTCAGTCCATGCTCGACAGCCGCTTTTCGGCATCGGTCGGACTGGAGGGTGTACAGGTGGCTGCGGATGCCGTAGTGGGTGAAGTGGACGAGGGCTGGGGTCCTCTTCAGAGCGTGCTCGACGCGGGTCGGGCAGGACTTGCCGCGGAAATGAGTGGTTCTGCCCAGGAGTGCCTGGCACGGACCGTCGATTACCTTAAGACGAGGCGGCAGTTTGATCGCCCGATCGGGGCATTCCAGGGCCTGCAGCACCGCGCAGCACAGCTTTTTGCCGAAATCGAGATCGGCAAATCGGCACTGATTAGGGCATTGCGGACACTTGATTCGTCACCCGGTGAAGCGCCCGTGGTAGTGTCGCTCGCCAAGTCTAAACTCGGGCGCGTCGCACAACTGGCGGCCCAGGAAGCGATACAGATGCACGGCGGTATCGGGATGACGGATGAGTTTGATATCGGTTTTTTCCTGAAGCGGGTGCGTGTCGCCGAAGCACTGTACGGCGATGCCAACTATCATACCGACCGGTTCGCCCGTCTCAGGAATTACTAGGAGGACCTATGGATTACGCTGATAAGGTGGTCGCCATCACTGGCGGTGCACAGGGTATCGGTCTCTCGATGGCCCGGGCCTTTCACCAGCGGGGCGCCCGCATCGCGATAGCCGACCGGCAGGGGGCCGAGGCGGCTGCCGAACCGTTCTCGGGTTTGGGCATGACCGTCGATGTCAGAGTTGAAGACGAGGTGGCCGGCTTTGTCCGGGAGACGGGCGCGCGTCTTGGTCCGGTCGATGTTTACGTATCCAATGCCGGTGTCCTGTTGACGGACGAGCCAACTTGGGATGCTGGCGGTGCCGACGACGGGCTGTGGCAGACCGCGTTTGAAATCAACCTTATGGGCTCGGTCCGCGGTGCAAGGCACGCCTGGCCTGTCATGCGAGAGCGGGGTGGAGGTGTATTTGTCATTGTTGCCTCGGCTGCCGGGCTGCTTGCCCAGATCGGCGCGGCGCCTTACACCGCAACCAAGCACGCTGTCGTCGCCTTTGCCGAGAGTCTTGCCATTGCACACGGTGATGAAGGTCTGCAGGTGGTCTGTGTCTGTCCGCAGGCTGTGCGCACCGCTATGCTGGGTGACAGCGAGGACGGTGGGATCGCAGGGGTAGATGGCATCGTCGAGCCGCAAGAGGTGGCCGAGGTGACTCTTGCGGCTATCGCGGAAAAACGTTTCCTGGCCCTGCCACATCCGCAGGTTGCCGAGTACGAACTTATGCGGGCCGGTCAGCGTGACCGCTGGCTGGGCGGCATGCGCAAATTTCGGCGGAAGATAATCGCTGAGCGCGGACAGCCCATCTGACCCACGAATACCGATGGCCGAAGTGGGACCTGACAGTGTGAGCAACGCCGTCGCCAACGACGAGCGGCATACCGGCGAACCACATGTCTTTGACCGGGCGATCGCACTCGAGTCGCTCGAGAAAAAAGACGGTGGCCAGATTTTCAAGGCCCGGGTTCACCCAAAATTCAAGAACACCCACGATCCTTATGGCGGCTGGAGCGCGGCCGTGCTGGCCCGGGCGATGCTGCAGTGTACAAGGCCTGGGATGGAACTGGTTTCCATAACGACTGATTTTCTGTCCGCTGCGCCTGACGGGCCACTGCACGTCACGGTGTACAGCGACCGTTCGGGCCGCGGTACGGAGTTCTGGCGGGCTGGCCTCGCTGCCGAGGGCAGTGACGTCCTCTTCAACCGGGCCACGGCAGTTGTGGGGCGACGACGCGAAACAACGGAGTGGGTCCAGGGTGATTGTCCCGAGGCGCCGCCGCCTGAGCGCTGTACCCGGATTGCAGTGCCGCTGGCTTGGTCGCAGGTGATCGAAATCAGACCTGCAGTAAATCATCCATTTTCCGGCAATGGTGACACACGCTCTTCTGCCTGGGTGCGCTTTAAGCCAGAGCGTCCGCTAGACAGTACAGCACTGGTGGCACTGGCGGATACGCCGATGCCGCGGCTGTTCTATATCATCGGCCGGCAGGTTCGCGTCGCCACAGTCTCCATGACTGTCTATCTGCACGCAACAAAAGCCGATTACGACGAGTGCGGCTCGGACTACCTGCTGATCGACTGTTGGGGAGCCCGCGGCGGTCGAGGTTTCTACGACCAACATGCGACAATATGGAGTCGAAGCGGGCGTCTGATGGCCACGACCCAGCAGATCGTCTGGTACCGTACAGAGAGCTGATAGGAGAACAGATATGCGCGAAGCGGTCATCGTTTCTACCGCTAGAACACCCATTGGTCGGGCCTACCGGGGTGCCTTCAATGACACGTCAGGACCGGAGCTCGGCGGCCACAGCATCAAACATGCGGTCAATCGGGCGGGTGTAGAGCCTGCTGAAATCGATGATGTGGTCATCGGTGCGGCCCTGCAGCAGGGTACAACTGGTTCGAACATCGCCCGACAGTCGCTGATGCGCGCAGGGATACCGGTTAACGTTTCAGGAATGTCGGTCGACAGGCAGTGCGCCTCCGGTATGATGGCCATCGCTACCGCCGCCAAGCAGATCGTCTCCGACAAAATGGATATCACGGTCGGTGGCGGGCTCGAGAGTATCTCGTTGGTACAAAACAAGAATATGAACCGCTTTAGGGCCGCCGACGGCTGGATCACTGACAACAAACCTGATCTTTATATGACCATGCTGGAGACTGCCGAAATCGTCGCCGAGCGTTACAGCATCAGCCGTGAGGATCAGGATCAATACGCGGTTCAGTCACAGGCGCGTACTCACGAAGCCCAGTTGGCGGGTCGATTCGACGACGAGATCGTCCCGCTTCCGTCGGTCATGAAGTTGACCGACAGGGAGAGCGGCGAAGTCAGTGATACCGAAGTGACGCTTGACAAGGATGAGGGGAATCGACCGGAGACAACGCTCGAAGCGCTGGCGGGGTTACCACCGGTTTTTGCCGATGGGTTGAAGGTTGCAGAGGGTAGATGTATCACCGCCGGAAATGCCTCCCAGCTCTCGGATGGTGCTTCGGCGTCGGTATTGATGGAGGCGCGGGTGGCAGAGAAACGTGGGCTGCAGCCATTGGGCCTCTACCGGGGAATCGCCGTGGCAGGGGTCGAACCCGATGAGATGGGGATAGGCCCGGTCTACGCCGTGCCCAAGCTGCTCAAAGCAAACGGTCTTGGTATGGATGACATCGACCTCTGGGAGTTAAATGAAGCCTTTGCCGTGCAGGTCATTTACTGCCGTGATCAGCTGGGAATTCCCAATGAATGCCTCAATGTCAGCGGGGGATCAATCGCCATCGGGCATCCTTACGGGATGTCGGGAGCACGCATGGTCGGGCATGCCCTGATCGAGGGCAAACGCCGCGGTGCAAAATACGTGGTCTGCACAATGTGTGTCGGCGGCGGCATGGGCGCTGCCGGCCTGTTCGAGGTTCTATGATGAAAGCGCTTTACTGTCGTGCCTTCGGGCCGGAAACAGATCTGGCTCTTGAAACCGTCGATACGCCCGTGCCCGGTGCTGGAGAGATCCTGATAGGTATCAAGGCCGCGGGGCTCAACATCCCGGACCTTTTGTGTGTGCGCGGCCAATATCAATTCAAACCCCCTCTGCCATTCGTGCCCGGCAGCGAAGGAGCGGGAGTCGTGAACGGGCTAGGGGACGAGGTCGAGGGGCTCGCGGTGGGCGATCGCGTGTGCTTCAACGGATTGACTGGAGCATTCGCCGAAAGTGTGGCCCTGCCGGCTGGCGCGGCGACAAAGATTCCGGATGCCATGGGTTTCGAGCAGGCGGCGGGTCTGACGATCGTCTACGGTACCTCCTATTACGCACTTAAACAGCGTGCTGCTTTGAAAAGCGGTGACACCCTGCTGGTGCTGGGCGCTGCAGGTGGTGTGGGACTCTCCGCCGTCGAACTGGGTGCGGCGATGGGTGCACGGGTAATTGCAGCGGCCAGTAGTGACGAAAAGCTCGATGTCGCCCGCGCTCACGGTGCTCAGGAAGGCATCAACTACGCAAGCGAGGATCTCAAGACGCGGATTAAAGAGCTGACCGGAGG
>CAZEKE010000229.1:0-5487 GCA_964512815.1 uncultured Acidiferrobacteraceae bacterium | reverse complement strand
GATGACGTCCGGAAACTCGACGTCGATACCGCCCAACAGTCTGGACAGGCTATCCAGTACTGCACCTCGAACGCCGGCGTTTTCGAGCTCGAATTCAGCCACACCTACCGCGCGCTCGACAGCATCAGGTGCGGCGGGTTGAGTCACTGCCAGATCCACTGAAAGGTCTGCCTGTCCCGACATCATATCGATCGCGGTGAGATCGCGAACCACACCGCCGGGATCGAACCCGGAAAGGACGCCCTGGAGCCTCAGAACCGGTTCCGGCTGCCGATAGTCCAGCACCAGATCTGCACGGGTTTCACCTCCGTAGAACTTCGCGGTCAACGGAGACACAGCCAGTTGGCGGCCGGCGCCTTTGATTCTCGCTTTAATGTCTTCAGCGAGCAGCCCGCCAGCCCGCAGTTGGCCGATAGCCAGGCTGCCCGTTGTCCTGCCCGTCCCGGAAAACCGGAGCGGCAAGCCGATCAGCAAGGCTACTGGCGAGCCACCCGGTGTCAGAAGCACTCGGGTCGGCGGCAAATCAAGCTGATCAGTCCGAAAATCGAATGACCACACGGGTTCCGATTCGAAATTCAGCTGCATCCAGCCACGCACCTGTTGCTCACCCATCGACAGATCGAGCTCGTTAATAGATACCACTTGAGCATCGGCTTTGAACCGAGCCGAAGCAGAAACCAACACCTGGGGATGCCCGGTCCGCTGGCCCCGTTCGATATCGGCCCAGTGCAAAACATCGGCAAGATTCACTTCCGATACACTGACGTGTCCCTGAACACGGGGCTCACCGTACAACGAGTGGCCTTCGAGACCCGCAACAGCCTGATGCCCCAGCCAACGAGTCGTCAGGACAGGGATCTCAAATGCACCCCGGGCCAGGTCCAACCGGGCAGAAGCCGCCGTAAAATTCGGCGCGACCCGCCCGAAATATCCCTCTCCCGATATACCCGTCAATTGCACGGTGCCGGGATTAGAACCGTACTCCAGACTATTGGATTGAAATTTCGCTTCGACACCTGGTACAGCCAGGGTGAACTGAGACCGGGCTGCGGCCAAGCGCTCGGTCGAAAAGTCAATGGTGCCTCCTTGCAGCTCCATCGTAGCCAGCATGTTGGGACCAGCAACATGAGCTGCCAAACGCCCAAACGGAACCGTCGTTCCAGCTTCTGGGCTCCTGGACATCTGTGTATCAAGGCGAATCGACAGCGGACGACCAGCAAGACTCGCAGGAGTCCGAAACGTCAACTCGATGTCCGCGGTGTCATTCCCAGGATCGTATCTGACTCTCCAGCTGATACCCGTCAGGGTGATCGTCTGTTCCGCTACCTGGTCGATCCAAGTCAGCTGTCCACCATAGCCATGCAGATCGTCTACCGGAGCCAGTCCGAGGAGCGCCAGGTCTTCCCAGTTGGACCGACCGTCTTCAAAACGAAAAAGATTGACCTGCGGCCGCTCTAGAACGACACGGGCGACCGACCAACTTCCGTACAGCAGCGGCAACAGCCGAATCTCCGCCTCCATCCAGTCCGCTGTTGCAGTGGGCCTCTCGGTGAGATAACGCCGGTTGAACACCTCCACGCCTCCAGCCGCGACATGAACCCTAGGGCCACCATCTTGTTTCCATCCGAAACTGACTCGGACCTCACCATTTACAGTCAATGCCCGGCCGGTCTGGCGATAGACGTAGTCACTGAACACATCCCGGTAGTCGCCGGGCTGGAAAAACACGGTCAACCACAAGCTTGCAGATCCGAACAAAAGGATCAGAACCGCCGCAAAAACAACCAGTGCTTTCCTGAACGTTTTCACTGAATGGCAAACCCGCCGGTTTATACGTAGTACAAGCCCTGCAGATTCGGGTTCAGGCGGCCCAACGCATCTGCTGCCGGATACCCGCCTCAGCCCTATCGAGCACCTCAAGACCCGCCTTGCCCTCTACCTGATGCTCGCTCAGATCACGCCGCCAGGCTCGAGCTCCCGGCTGACCGTGGAACAACCCGAGAATATGGCGGGTCATCTGCTTGAGGTGGACCCCGGATTGAAGTTGTTCCGCCATGTAGACCTTGTACCGATTGAGAATCTCGAACCGTGACAGTTCTGCAACCGCCACTCCGTACAGCTGCCGGTCAATGTCAGCAAAACGGAAGGGGTTATGGTAGACCTCCCGGCCAACCATCACCCCATCAACAGTTTGCAGGTGGGCCTTGGCCGCACCGATTGAACGAATACCGCCGTTGACGATGATTTCGAGTTCAGGATGCTCTGCCTTGAGACGGTAGACAGTCTCGTAATGCAGAGGCGGCACCTCACGATTCTGTTTGGGGCTGAGACCGTTCAGCCACGCCTTACGGGCATGAACGTGGAACGTCCGGCAACCGCTGGCAGCGAGAGTTTCCACGAAGACGAGCAGATCTTCATACCGGTCATGTCCATCTATGCCGATCCGGCATTTCACCGTCACCGGGATTCCGACGCGGCTGACCATTTGCCTGATACACACCGAAACCAACTCCGGTTCGGCCATCAGGCAGGCGCCGAACCGCCCGGACTGGACCTTGGCGCTGGGGCACCCCACATTGATATTGATCTCATCAAAGCCCGCAGCTTCCGCGAGTTCAGCGCAGCGGGCCAGACCGTCGGGGTCACAGCCGCCGACCTGCAGGCCCACCGGAGACTCCTCGGCACTGTGTGCAAGAAATCGGCCTGGACTGCCTGCCAGCAGGGCGGCAGCCGGAATCATCTCGGTGTACAGCATCGCCCTACCAGAGATCAGCCTCAGGAAATAGCGCTCGTGACGATCGGTACAGCCCATCATCGGCGCGATACAGAACCGCCGGTCTGGAACCATGAAACCCTCCTGTGTGCCGGCTTCAGCTGGTAAGTCCACCGGTCGACAGCCCGTTAACGGTCACCACCACGCGCCGGACTCGTCCATGGTAGCGGTGTTCCCACAGATAAATACCCTGCCAGGTGCCCAATCCGAGTCGCGTTTCAACCACTGGAATTGTCAGTGAGCTTCCGGTGATCACTGATCTCAAGTGCGCTGGCATATCGTCCGGCCCCTCACTGTTGTGGACATAACCCCGCAGGCCATCAGGTATGATCCGCTGCATGAAACTCTCCAGATCTTGGTGTACGGCGGGGTCGACGTTCTCAGTCAGTAACAGAGAAGCACTGGTGTGCTGTATGAAAATATGGCATAACCCGCTCTGGATGCCTGAACGGGCCACCACTTTGTCTACCGCGCTGGTAATTTCGAGAAGCTCCCGTCGACCAGCACTGAACTCAAGGATTTCCTGGCACCACTGCCCTGCTTGCTGATCTGCCGGTACACCAACCGGGGAAGAATCATTCATGGCCGAAAACCTAACACGGACTCTAGAAAATATCGAACGGGCAGGCGCTACCAGCGAACTGCTCGACATCAGCAGAGGCCTGGAAAAAGAAAGCCTGCGCATCGACCGGTTCGGGACAATCTCTCAAGAACCACACCCGACGGCACTGGGTTCGACGCTGACCCATCCCTACATCACCACAGACTACGCCGAGGCCCTGTTGGAATTTATCACCCCTGTGAAATCCGGCGTCAGCGAAATGCTGGACTTCATGAAGGATATACACCACTACGTTTACCACAACCTCGAACAGGAGAGTCTGTGGGTTAACAGCATGCCTTGTATCCTGCACGGTGACGATAGCATCCAGATCGCCCGCTATGGCAGTTCACACGTAGGCACCATGAAATCTGTATACCGCTCCGGTCTGGCCTGGCGTTACGGCAAGTTGATGCAGACCATAGCGGGCATCCACTTCAATTTTTCCCTCGGCGACGGCTTCTGGCGTGCCTGGCGGGAGATCTGCGGCTCGACTCTGCCGCTACGCGATTACAAGTCTGAAGGCTACCTGGGACTGGTACGCAACGTGTACCGGCACGGTTGGCTTATCCCCTATCTTTTCGGTGCCTCACCGGCCGTGTGCAGGACATTTCTCGAGGGCCGAGAACACCATCTGGATCTGCTCGGCCAGTCCAGTTATTACCAGCCGTTTGCGACCAGCCTTAGGCTGGGCGACCTGGGGTATCAGAGCGCGGCGCAGGCCGGCATCGACGTCGGTCTCAATAGTATCAATGAGTATATCGATTCACTCATTCATGCCACGACCACCTCATACCCCCCTTACGAGAAGATCGGAACCCTGGTCGACGGTGAATACCGACAACTCAACACAAGCTTGCTTCAGATTGAAAACGAGTACTATGCCCCGATCCGCCCGAAGCGTACTACGCGTTCCGGAGAGAAACCATCCCATGCTTTACGGGAACGAGGTGTCGAGTACATTGAACTTCGCAGTCTGGATCTGAACCCTTTCAATCCGATTGGAATCGGACCAGACGAAGTCCACTTTCTAGACGTATTCCTTCTTTTCTGCCTGCTGACACCCAGCCCATCGATTGACGACCGGGAATTTGAAAGTCGGAGGGCGACCCTCGGTCTTGTGGTCGAACGCGGCCGTGAGCCCGGTCTAGTAATTCAGGACGGTGACAGCCGCATTGGCTTAACCGAGCACGGGCTGAACCTGCTTTCTCAGATGGAGCGGCTGGCCGAGATACTGGACGGTCAAACCGGTACAGATTACCGGAACTCCCTGGAGATTCAGAAAGCCAAGTTTCTGGATCCTGATCTCACCCCTTCTGCCCAGATTCTCGAAGCCATGCATGAGCATGACGACAACTTTTTCAATTTTGCACTAGAGCAGGCTGCGAAAATCGAATCCCACTTCAGGGAACGGGTACTCTCCGCAGCTGAAATTGACGCTATGTCGGGACTGGCCCGGGACTCCCTGAAACAGCAACGGGACCTGGAAGCCGCTGATTCAATCTCATTTGCAGAGTTTCTGGACGGCTATTTCTCCCAGTTGGGAGCTTTCAGCGAATCCGAACCCGGCTGTTGACTGCCTGCTGACCAGTGACTTGTGTAGCGTTCTTCGTCACATCACATGGCTTCGGCCACGCCTCACGGGCCTGTGCGGTGGGGCAAGCCCTAAACGAGATCATAAAGGATATCCGGCTGGAGCTGTTCACGGGAGTGCCGAAGTGGTTCTTCCGTCAATCACTGAAGACATTCGGCTACCAACGGCTGGACTGTGATTCGGGGCCTGTTCAGAAAGACGCTCTGACTACAGACCTTCCAGCGACTCTGAAAAACCTGGATAAAGAACTCCCGTTCAGCGCCGATCGGCTGGATCCGCTTGCCTCAGCTCTCCACAACCTTCACTGTCAGCTGGTAGTCTGCGATATTGCACCATTGGGGATTGCGGCTGCCCGGCATGCAGGGCTACCGTGCGTTCTGATTGAAAACTTTACCTGGGACTGGATATACGCCGAACTCGCTCTGCAGACACCTGAATTTGCGGGATTTTCCAGCGCATTGGCACCGTTGTTTGAATCAGCAGACCTGCACATACAGTGTGCTCCTGTCTGCCGGCCGA
>CAZEKE010000228.1:0-3631 GCA_964512815.1 uncultured Acidiferrobacteraceae bacterium | reverse complement strand
CCGGAAGGCAAGGTCCTGGTCTGCCAGCCTAATACGCGGGATGTGGCACTGATGGGGGAATTATCTGCGCGGGCGCTGATGGTCAAGAACACACGAGGCTACGTTGTTGATGGCCGATGCCGGGATACCGACTTTATTTTGGAGATGGGTTTCCCGGTTTTCTGTGACCTGAATACGCCGGCCGACATTGTTGAGCGGTGGACTTATGATCGGCTGGGAGGACCTGTGACTATCGGAATGGTGACCGTCTCAAGCGGCGATTATCTGATCGGCGACCGGGACGGGATCGTGATTATCCCGTCGGCAGTGACTGAAGAAGCGGTATCGAAAACCGAACAGGTGATGTCGACCGAAAGCGAGATGCGCGAAGCGATACTTTCCGGAATGGATCCGGAGAAGGCCTACCTGGAATTCGGAAAATTCTAAGGCCGAATGCCTTCCTAAATGACACAGAATATTGATAAATGACTGAATTCTGTAACATAATCAAGTGACCCGATTCGCCGCAGAGCAATGGCTATGAATGCAGAACGCGAGACCGAATCAAGAACCCCTGGAGCTGAGGACTCGCTCGAGCAGGGGTTCTGGGACAAGATCGGTGGGGAGGTCCGGATCGAGCCCAAAGACTGGATGCCGGATGCTTACCGCAAGACCCTGATTCGCCAGATTGCCCAGCATGCACATTCCGAGATAGTCGGCATGCAGCCGGAAGGTAACTGGATCACCCGCGCACCGACCCTGGAACGGAAGATCGGCCTGCTCGCCAAGGTACAGGACGAGTGCGGGCATGGCCTCTATCTCTACAGCGCCGCAGAAACGCTCGGGGTCTCCCGGGAGGAACTGCTGACCGCGCTGCACGAGGGCCGGATGAAATACTCAAGCATATTCAACTATCCAACGCTGAGCTGGGCCGATATCGGTGCGATCGGCTGGCTGGTCGACGGCGCGGCGATTGTCAACCAGATCAGCCTGTGCCGGAACTCGTATGGGCCCTACGCACGGGCAATGGTGCGAATCTGCAAAGAAGAGAGCTTTCATCAGCGTCAGGGTTTCGGGATCATGCTGGCCTTGGCCCAGGGAACGGAAGACCAGAAAGCGATGGCGCAGGACGCATTGGACCGCTGGTGGTGGCCGACCTTGATGATGTTCGGTCCGCACGACAGTGAGTCTTCGCACAGTGAACAGTCCACGGCTTGGAAGATCAAACGGCAGAGCAACGATGAGTTGCGCCAGCGCTTCATCGACATCACGGTGCCCCAGGCCGATCATCTCGGACTGACGATACCCGACCCTGAGCTGAAGTGGAATGAGGCTGAGGGACACTACCACTTCGGCGAAATTGACTGGGACGAGTTTTGGGCGGTGGTCAAGGGCGGCGGCCCATGCCGGCGCCAGAGAATAAAGACCCGGGTCGATGCTCACGAGAAAGGGCAATGGGTGCGTGATGCGGCTAGCGCGTATGCACGTAAACACTCAAGCAGGCAGAAAGCCGCCTGAAGCCGTTGGCCAGGTTGATTGAGTGAACGAGGGGAGGGTAACGATATGACACAAGAGTCTGACCAGTGGCCGTTGTGGGAAGTGTTCGTGCGCGGCAGACGCGGCCTGACCCACCAGCACGCGGGCAGCCTTTATGCCGCCGATGCGCAGATGGCACTGGAAAACGCGCGTGACCTTTATACCCGGCGCCAGGAAGGGATCAGTATTTGGGTCGTCCCGTCAAATTCGATCACAGCATCTTCACCCACAGAAGACGGCTCGTTTTTCGAGCCTGCTGCTGACAAGGTGTACCGACATCCGACTTTTTATCCGATTCCCGAGGGTGTGGAAAACCTTTGAGCCGGGAAATGGACACGGACACCGCCCGCTTCGAGCTGTTACTGCAGCTGGGTGACAATGCGTTGATTCTCGGTCACCGCCTTTCCGAGTGGTCAGGTGATGCCCCCGTTCTGGAGGAAGACGTGGCGCTGACCAATATCGCGCTGGACCTGATCGGCCAGGCCAGGTTCTGGCTGACGGCAGCCGGTAAGGCCGAAGGACTGGGACGCAGCGAGGATGATCTGGCTTACCTTCGCGACTTAAGAAACTGGCGCAACCTTCATCTGGTGGAACTGCCCAACGGCGACTTTGCCCGGACGATACTCAGACAGTACTTTTTCGACGCCTATCACCTGTTGTTGTTGGAGGGTCTGATGGCAGGGCAGGACGGCGAGATCGCGGGTATCGCAGGCAAAGCCATCCGGGAGGTGCGCTATCATCTGCGCCACAGCCGGGGCTGGGCGATCCGTTTAGGTGACGGTACCGAGCAGAGTCGTGCGCGTATGCAGCAGGCGCTGGAGGATTGTGCACCCTGCGTCCCTGAGCTCTTCGAGACCGATAACTGTTACCGCCACCTGGTTGAGTGCAGGATCGCACCAGATATTCAGGCGCTGGAATCCGAGTGGCACCATCAGACGAAGCAGGTGCTCGATGAGGCTACGCTGGAAATGCCCGAAATCGGCCACGCGATGTCAGGGGGCCGGCAGGGACTGCACAGTGAAGAGCTGGGTTATCTACTGGCCGAGATGCAGTTTCTGCAGCGCGCCTACCCTGGTTTATCCTGGTGAGCACTGAGTCGTCAAATGTGGTGACCGCCGAAAGCGTGCTCGAGCTTTTGGATTTGGTGACTGATCCGGAGATTCCTTCGGTCAGCATCCGGGATCTGGGTATTGTCCGGTCGGTAGAGGTCGATGCTGCTGGCAGCGATACACAGGTTACGGTGACCCTCTCGCCCACTTATTCTGGCTGCCCGGCGACCCGTGTAATAGAAGCCGATGTCCGGGACACCATCAAGCGGGCCGGTGTTGGCAAAGTTGTTGTCAGGCAGCAGCTGAATCCGCCCTGGACGACCGACTGGATCACGGAAAGCGGCAGGCGCTGCCTCCGGGAAGCAGGTATCACACCGCCTGCCTGCTGGGCGTCACATCCTGCGGCAAGTGAAGCCGACGTTGAGTGTCCCCGCTGCGGGTCACGTGACACACGGTTGATTGCCGGATTCGGTTCGACACCGTGTAAGGCGCTGTGGCACTGCGCCGATTGCATCGAGCCTTTCGACTATTTCAAACCCCACTAGCCCGAATGCGTTTTCACCCGCTGACTGTAGACCAGGTGCGCCGGGAGACCGACGATACCGTTTCGGTGTCGTTTCAGGTGCCTGATGACCTGCAGGAAGAATACCGGTTTACCCAGGGGCAGCATTTGACCCTGCGGCGAGCATTCAAGGGAGAAGAAGTTCGTCGCTCCTATTCGATCTGCAGTGCCGTCGATGACAACGATCTGCGTATCGCCGTCAAGGCGATCCCGCAGGGGGTGTTTTCCGGATTTCTGCACCAGCAACTCGTAGCCGGAGACCGGATCGAGGTGGGTCCCCCAATAGGGCATTTCAACGTGCCGCTTGAGCCCGGTCACCGCAAGCGATATGCCGCGTTTGCTGCCGGCAGTGGAATTACTCCGGTGATCTCCATCATCAAGACTACTCTGTCGGCCGAACCGCACAGTGCGTTTTCGCTAGTCTATGGAAACCGCGAAACACGGAGCATCATCTTCCGGGAAGACCTGGAAAGACTGAAGAACACCTACCTAGGCCGATTTTCCA
>CAZEKE010000227.1:0-10953 GCA_964512815.1 uncultured Acidiferrobacteraceae bacterium | reverse complement strand
TCATGCCGGGGCAGGCGCAGCAAGTCGCCGATCTGGTAAATGCCAAGTCTTTGAAGCAGCACTCTCTGGTTGTGGTTGAGAGTGAGCCACTCAACTGATAGGTCATGCAGGCGGGAGACCAACTGCTCACGTTCGGTAATGTACAGCTCACGGCCAACCCGGGCGCACAGGATGGCGCTTGCTGGTGTCGGAGTGAGTGCGATCTGAAAACAGGGAGTTTTAGTATCTATCCAGTTGCGGACCAGGGAAATCAGTTGCTGCAGCCCACCGTAGAGACGCAGGCTGCCGGTGATTTCCATCAGCAGGCCGTCTTTAGTAATGCTCACACTGGGGGTCCAACGCATTGCTTCGACAGCCCGTTCTTTCAATGTCTGTTGCTCCGAGACCCTGTCTCTGGGGAATGCCCGAAGGTGCGGAGCCAGTGCGCGGGCTGCTGCCAACGCCATAAGTGGTTGGATACCGGCCCGGATTGCGGCATCGTTGGCAACGGTGACCCAGTGTGCCTGCCCATGACGCTCGAAGATGACCGTAGCCGGACCATCGACTGAGATGCCGGCTGCTTCGAATGGTAAGCGGACCAGATGCAGTGCCAGCCACAGGGGGGAGCGGCTGGATGATTCCACTGAAGGTGGTACCTGTCCGGGCTGATGCCAGACGGCACACGGACCGGCCCGGGTCCGCGGTCTGGGCGTAATCGCGGTACTGGAGCGTCGGCTCATGTGATGGCTGGTGTGTCAGCCGGCACAAGTCCAATGGCTTGTGCTGTTGCTGCGTACAAGTTCCAGTTTTTCAGCCAGGTGGCCGCCACGGCACTTGAGTATGCTCAACTGTGCAGTTTTCAGCCCCGGCTGGTACAGCAGGCGCAGTGCAGCTGTACTGTGTGTCCCAGCAGACCGGTGATCACGAAAGCAAAGACCCAATGTGCGGCCGCGTTCGGCTGCCAGCTGGAGCCGTCGCAGGGCGGTACTGTCAGGTTTTTTCGGCCAGAATAGAACCGTACTGCAGCTGCCCGACCCCAGGGCCTGCTCTGCAGCCCACAGGATATCCCTCCATCTTCCCGGACGGATAATGAGCATCTTCGACAGGTCTATGCCGCTTTCTACGAGTGCCGGTGCAAAGGGAATATTGGGTGGCTTTATCCAGGCCTGCCAGTATCCTTGCCGTCGCAGTGCACGCAGCGCCGGCATCACCAGCCACAGTGGGCTGTCAGCGATATCTTCGACCAGAATCTCAGTCAGCGCACCCAATGGCCAGCCGCCACCAGGCAGATGGCTGTCAAGTTCGTCAAATCCGCTGGGAACCACGGCGTCGGTTGTCACAGCGGATTGGCTACCACGCCAGATGTCGGTCCGCTCCAGACACAGCGCCAGCGTCACGGCAGTTTGCCATTGCGGATGATACCGACACCAATGCCTTCGATGACCAGCGTCTGGTTTCTGAGATCCACTCGGATGGTGTCAAAGTCCGGATTGCGCGGTAACAGGGTGACTACGTTGCCCCGCTGCCTGAATTGTTTGACAGTCACTTCATCTTCTAGCCGGGCGACCACGATCTGGCCGTTGACGGCTTCCGGACTCTGGTGAACTGCCAGTAGGTCACGGTTGAGAATGCCGGCATCACGCATGCTCATTCCCCGTACGCGCAGTAGATAATGGGCCTTGGGGCTGAAGAGTCTTGGGGGAAGGGGGTAGTGGTCCTCAATATGCTCCCTGGCGAGAATCGGGTGGCCAGCAGCCACCTCACCTACCACGGGTATTCCGGCAGGCTCCAGCAGACGTATGCCGCGGGAGGTGCCGGATTGCAGCTCAATCATTCCCTTGCGTACCAGTGCACGCAGGTGATCCTCGGCCGCGTTGGCCGACCGGAAGCCCAGCTGCTTCGCGATCTCGGCCCGGGTGGGTGGCATACCGGTACGATGGATAAATGACTGGATACATTCAAGCACCAGCAGTTGCCGGGTGGTCAACGGTCGGGTCATGGGAGGTCCTGGGCTGTTACCTACGTTGATACCAATTACTGTTTATATATACAGTATAGGAAGGCAGCTGTCCAGTTTCTGCTCAAGGGCACTGCTACACCAGCGAAGGTCACCGGCTCACATCGATTCAATACCTTGATGTTGCATGAACGCGATGCACGCCACGCCGGGCCCGGTTACATTACCGGCCAGTACTCTGCTACACGTTTTATCGGCCAGGGCCAGGGCCAGGCTGCTTAAGGGTTATGCGCACACTGTTTGAAAGAAAAATCAGCATTGCCCTGCCTGCGATGCTGGCGATTCAGTCCTTCGGCACGATGTGTTGCTATGCCGGTGCGGTGGTAGCGGTACAGGCTGCTACTGATCTTGGTGTCAAGTCTACGAGTATAGGTATCTACACGGCTGTCATATACGTCACCGGCATGTTGTCTGGCCTGGGTGCTGGAAGCATCCTTGCCCGATTTGGCGTGATTCGGACCTGCCAGGCGGCCTTATTGGCCGGTGGTCTCGGGCTCGTGCTGGCCGGCGCTTTCCCCTTCTGGCCGGCCGCCATCGGGGCAGCGCTGCTGCTTGGCCTGGGCACGGGGCCGCTCAATCCGGCCGGCTCGAGAATTCTGGCCAGGCACACCCGGCCACAATGGCAGCCTTTCGTTTTCTCGGTCAAGCAGACCGGAACACCGCTCGGTGGCATGCTGGCTGGACTGCTGCTACCACCGCTGATGCTGCTTTATGACTGGCGGGTAGCTGTCGCCGCAATAAGTGTGATACCACTAGTTACCCTATTGGGTCTCCAGCTTATTCGCAGCGGTCTGGATGACGACCGGGATCCGGAGTTCCGCATCAGAATCAGCGGCATCCTGACCTCACTCCGACTTATTCTGACGGGTAAGCGGCTCGTGATGCTCTCCGTAGCGGGCTATCTCTATACCTTCGCGCAGATGTCAATCCTGGCTTTCGTGGTGATTTACCTGGTCGAATCCAATGACCTGTCAGCCGAGTTCGCGGGCGCTGTCTTTGCCATCATTCACGCCTCGGCTATTCCAGCGCGCATAATCTGGGGAGCCATCGCTGAGCGTTTACTCAGCAGCTGGGTCCTGTTGGGCCTGCTGGGTGTGATGATGGCGGTCAGCATCTTGGCCGTCAGTCTGTTTAGTCCCGGCTGGCCGTTCTGGCTCACCGCATTGATTGCCGTCCTGCTGGGTGCCAGTACGAATGGAGTTCTGGGCCTACTGATGTCCGAATTTACCCGTCTTGCACCTCAGGATAAAGTAGGCGAGACGGTCGGCGGTGCCCAGTTCTTTCTTTTCTTTGGGATCGTCAGTGGTCCACCAGTGTTCGGTGCGGTGGTTGAGTATGGTGGGGGTTACGATGCTGCCTTCTACCTTATCGCCGCCGGAACGCTCGCGGCCGGCTGCCTGCTACTCGTCACCGCCACGTCGGGCCATCACTAAAGAATGCACTTGCCGGGCACCATGGGCCGATGATGGTCGCCCGCAAGAGCAGTAAAGAATTACCCCTGTACAATTGCTTCGACGAGGTGGCCGATTACAGGATGACCTGCTTTCCGGTCTTTTCTGAATCGAAGACGGCCAGAGTTGTCGCCAGGGTACGGGTGGCATCAGCGGCAGTGACCCGGGGGTCTTCTTCGCCCCGTATGACTGCACACAGATGCCGGCACTGTGCTCGAAATGCATCGTCCAGTTCAATAGACAAGGACTCCGGTCGCAGTGGATGGTGCCAATCCGCTGCCCCATTCGGATGCCAGAGTGTCAGGTTTGGGAAATCCAGTGCCCTGTCCGAACCAATGAATCGACAGACATTTTGTCCGGATAACGGGAAGTCGGGGTTTTCACCCGTTGCCTGCTCCCAGGTCCAGGGTGAGGGCGTCACGTCGGACAGTAGGAATGTCCCCAGTGCGCCTGACTGGAAAGTTATCAGCACTGCGGCTGTTTCCTCTTTCGGGTGATCGCGGATTCCACGATGCACGTGGGCTGAAATCGAGGAGATCTCGCCACAGATATAGCGCAGCGTATCGATTTCATGGATGAGGTTGATGAGCACAGGGCCGGAAGAGCGCTGCTGGCGCCAGGCCGGTGCAAAGTAAGCATCCGCTTTGCGAGTCGTCCATTGACCGCTGACGCCGACCAGTCGACCCAGTACACCGTCGCGCACGAGCTGCCGGGCTTTCTGCGTGATCGAGTAGTAGCGGCGGTGATGACCGACCAGAACATGCCGAGAGGCTTCCTCTGCAGCATGTAGGATTGAGTGCGCCTCGGCCAAGGTCGCTGCTATTGGTTTTTCGACCAGCACCTGTGCACCCGCCTCGAGCGCTGTCAGAACCGGCTGCAGGTGGTGTTCCGTCGGTGTGCAGACGATCACCCCCTGGGGTTCTTCTACACGAAACATGTCTTTCGCTGATGTAAAAAACGCCGCGCCCATGTCGCTCGCAATGTTTTCGACATCCGGCATCGGGTCAACGATGGCTACAAGCCGGGCCTCTGTGGTCGCCGCTATGGCTTTAAGGTGCCGTCTGCCAATTACACCGCATCCGATAATAGCCAGTGTGGTGCTTTTCATGGGAATGGTTAGACCTCATTCATCAGCGATTCATGGACTGTCTCGGACCCGCCGAAACGGTTGTTTTTAAAAGCGTCCAAAAGTGAGATCATGAGAGACTATAACCGGCTTGAAGGCCCTGCGCTGAATGACCGCGGGGGCCCTGGAGCTGATGAAAAGACGGTACAGTATGCTTTATCCAGTTATGCCTTAGTTGTACTCGAGTTTCCGGATACAGGAGCAGCAATTTCGGATTTTCTCGCGGCTTGGATGGATCAGATTTTATTCGGCCCGCTAACCGGATGAAGTCTATTGAACGCTTTGAGAGGTCTATGTAATGGAACAAATCGATATGGTCTGGGTGCTTTTTTGTTCCTGCCTGGTGTTGTTTATGCAGGCGGGATTCAGTTGTCTTGAGGCAGGGCTGATACGGGCAAAAAACACGATCAATGTCGTTATCAAGAACACAGTTGACTTTGCGATCAGTGTGGTGGGATTCGGGCTGATCGGTTTCAGTATTATGTTTGGTCCATCAGTCTCGGGTTGGTTTGGCGAACCATTTTCGCTCCTAGACATAGCTTCACCACACATTTACCTTGTATTTGTATTCCAGGCGATGTTCTGTGCCACAGCAACCACTATCCTGTCTGGCGCTGTGGCTGAACGAATGTCCTTCTATGGTTATTGCTTTGTGGCGATCTTCATGGTGCTCTTGGTCTATCCGGTGGTGGGCCATTGGGTATGGGGTGGTCTTCTTTCGACCGCTGAAAATGGTGGCTGGCTCGCCAGACTGGGGTTTCGGGATTTCGCCGGGTCGACCGTTGTGCATTCAGTGGGTGGTTGGGTCGCCCTGGCTGCGGTACTTAACCTTGGCCCACGTATTGGTCGATTCGGTTCGGGTAGCGGACCGATCGAACCAGGTAGCCTCACGCTCTCTTCGCTGGGCGTATTCTTATTGTGGATCGGCTGGTTAGGTTTCAATGGCGGTAGCACACTGAAGGCTAGTGACACAGTACCACTGATTGTTGCCAATACGATTGTCGGCGGTGTGTTCGGAATTGTGGCCAGCTTAATATTGACCCGAATCCGTTTTGGAAAACCTAAAGCGCTGGACATTCTAAACGGCAGTTTGGGCGGCCTGGTCGCGGTCACTGCCGGGTGTGATGCAGTCATGCCGTGGCAGGCAGCGATTACCGGCTTTATTGGCGGTATTGTTGTGGTCTTTGTCGGGCTTTTTCTTGAGAAAATGAAAATCGACGACGCGGTTGGAGCCATTCCAGTTCATTTGGGCGCCGGTGTTTGGGGTACGCTTGCAGTTGCAATGTTTGTAGCTCCACCGGCAGGGATGACCCAGCTCGGGTTTTTGGGCGTACAGGCTCTGGGTGTTGGGTCAGCGGCCATTTACGTTTTTCCGTTATCGATGCTTTTTTTCTATCTAACCGGGAAATTTGTGAAGTACAGGGTCAGCCAACAGGCCGAGATTGTGGGATTGAATATTATTGAACATGATGCCCGTACCGCTACACTGGATCTGATCAGACAGATGAGTTATCAGGCTACGAGTGGGAAATTCGAGCAGCAGGTCGTTGTCGATACCCAGACGGAAGCACATCACATCGCGACGTTCTACAACGCAGTACTCGATCGGGTAAACCTAGAGGAACGGGAAAAAGATGCTGCTCTGGAGAAGGCCACCTGGCTTGCGCAGCATGATCCACTGACTGGCTGTCTTAACCGGCGGACGTGGTTCGAGGCTTTTCAGCAAGCGGTCAGCAAGCTAAACGAAGGAAGCCGCTGCGGTCTGGCGATGCTGGATATTGACCTATTCAAGCGGGTGAACGACACGTATGGCCATGCGGCAGGTGATGCGGCTATTCAGCACGTTGTACAGAAGATTTCAGATCAGATTAGCGATAACACGGTTCTAGGGCGCTTTGGAGGCGAAGAGTTCGTCGCTTTTCTGGTTCTTGAACGACAAGCGGTCGACGAAGGTAAATCCGGGATAGAGGCATTGATGGAACAGGTGCGAGGTTCTTTGGAATGCAGTCCGTTGGAGGTTGATGAAGGAACTATTCAACTGACCATAAGCATTGGTGTCACGGAATATCGTTCCGGTGAAACGCCGGGTGATGCCCTGCAACGCGCTGATGACGCCTTATATGCAGCCAAGGCCGACGGGCGGAACCGTGTGCGGGTAGCGTGACCAATCCAATGGGGTAACGGGGGCCTGGCCTACATTGGCTGGGGTTTCGGAGACCCTCCCTGCGGTGGATGTCGGGGAAACGGTTAGGTTAAGCTTGGTGTTTGGTTTCACAGGGAGATTATTGATGGACGAAGATGTCTTTAATATTCAGTTGCGCAAATTCCTGAAAAAGGTCGGTATTCAGTCGCAAAGAGAGATCGAACGCGCCGTGCGTGAAGGAATCGCAGCAGGGTCCGTCGATGAAACCGAATCCTTAAAAGCGGCTGTGGTGCTCAAGGTGCCTGCAGTTGGGGTCGATGTGACCATCGACGACGAGATACGGCTGGTTTAAGCCTTCTTTGCCGAAGCGCCGAAAGACGGCTGGGAAGCGATGACCGAGGCCGATCCGCCACTGATCGAGATCTGCGATGCCACGGTGTATCGCGGAAATTCGAAGGTCTTTGATCACTTGGACCTGACCCTCCAGCAGGGTTGCAGCGCAGCTATTCTCGGCCCTAACGGTGCCGGGAAAACGACATTGCTCAAGCTTTTGATGCGCGATCTCTATCCGGTCCAGCGTAAAACCACCGTGGTCCGGATTCTGGGGCAGGAGCGCGGCGATGTGTGGTCTCTGCGTACCCAGCTGGGAATTGTGTCAACCGACCTGCAGCAGGATTATGCCGGGAGGGCGAGTGGCATCGAGGTCATCCTGTCCGGATTTCACGCCTCTGTCGGAGTCTGGGGTCATCAGGTATACACCGATGGCGAACTTGAACGGTCCCGGGAAACCCTGCGCGTGCTTGGTATCGAGCATCTCGCGGAACGCAGGTTCGAGACGCTTTCAACCGGACAACAACGCAGACTGCTCCTCGGACGTGCACTCGTCAACCAGCCGGGCAGCCTACTGCTGGATGAGCCCACCGGAGGTCTGGACCTGGCAGCGACTTTCCATTATCTGCAGACGCTGCGCAGGCTGGTCCTGGAGGGACGCACTGTGGTCCTGGTGACGCACCATATCCACGAGATTCCCCCGGAAATCGAACGGGTCATCTTGTTCGACAATGGCAGGATCAAGGCAGACGGTGACAAGTCCCGCATTCTGTCCAGTGATTCGCTGAGTGGTCTATTTGGCACTCCAGTCCGCCTGCTCCAATCGGAGGGTTGGTATCAGGCTGTTCCCGGCTGACAATCATTCGCCGGCCTGGCGGCCAGCGGGTACCCTGCGTTCGGGCATCTCATCGTAAGTCACTGTGTCATCGCCGTTATAGACGAGAAAGTGCCGGCCTTTGGCGCGGGCAATCAGTGTTACACCTAGGTCCTGTGCGAGTTCCATACCCATATAGGTGATACCGGAGCGGGAGATCAGGACGGGGATTCCCATGTGGGCCGTCTTCATTACGATTTCCGAAGTCAGGCGCCCGGTGGTGTAGAAGAACTTGTCGTTTCCCTGGATATTTTCGAGCCACATCTCGCCGGCAATCGTGTCGGTTGCATTGTGACGCCCGACGTCCTCGACAAAGTACAGGATCTCAGTTCCTTCACATAAAGCGCACCCGTGGACTGCACCGGCTACGCGGTAAATTTCGTTGTAGCTGTTGATGGCTTTAAGCAGGGCATAGACCGTGGACTGACGAATCTGCACCCGTGGCAGGCGCGCGTCATAGCGTGTGTCCAGCGTGCAGCTGAATACCGTCCCCAGACCTCAGCCGCTGGTTATGATCCGGCTGGCAATCTTCTCCTGCAGATTGACGATGCCTTGCCCATGACAGGTCCGGACATCGACGGCCTCGCGTTTCCAATCAACTCTGATCTCCGAAATTTCTTCGATGTTGTCGATCAGGCGCTGGTTGCGAAGGTAGCCAAGAGTCAGCTTTTCGGGATGGGTGCCCAGCGTCATCAACGTCACGACTTCGCGTTCGTCGACCTTGATCGTCAGTGGAAACTCACCCGCTATTCTGAGGTCACGTGCCTGACCGTATTCATCCCGTGCCTCGACCGGATGGGTCGGATCCAGACCCTCATCCGACATTGCAGGCCGGTGAATCGGTGCGTCTTTTCCCGGTCCTGGTTCCTTCAGTGCTTTGCTAGTCATTGTGATTGAGCGCGTCCCGTGTAGGCGGTTACGGTGATAAGGTTGGAGATAGATGGTGTCATTTATCACTCGCAAACTGGGCCGCTTCCGTTATTGTGGATCGAAAGCGTTGCTGTGACAAACCCCAGTTACAGGCCGGTCGGCAGAGGGTCAGTACCGATGACGAATTTCCGGCCTGGCGAGGATCCGGGTTCTGGTGATCCATAACCGCCAGTAGGATAATCTCGGTCTCTGGCACATTGTGATGACGCCTTCCGGCAGGGCGGGCGACAAATAGAGGCTTGGATTCACATTGACGGGCACACACACGGAAGTTGACGCGTTCCTGGGGTTTTCTCTGCCCCGGGAGACGATTCGGCACAAGGCCCGACTGGCAGCATTGTCCCTCGGGCTTACGAAGCCAGCCAGACCCGTGCCCCAGGTTTCGTACTACTCTTCCGGTCTACTGCTGATCATCGGCCCCGAGCGCTCGGCAATGGCCGTTGCGAACGAGATTGTTGAGACAATAACACCGCTGATTCTCGCTACCGATTCCAGGCCTATTTCGAACCTGAATCCGACAAGGTGCACCACATACAAGCTGGCGGGCCGGGACGTAGCCGTATTCCACGCCAGTCCAGTAGCGATCTCCGGGTATCTTGGCGCCTTCACCGTCCATGTCCGGCATAACGGGGGAATAGTCGATCTCGCTAGAAGAATCGGCCCTGGGAGAAGCGAAATCGATTTGATTCTGGATCTGGGTCGAAACCCTTTCATTCACAGAGAACGACTGCCGAATGGATACTTTGCGCCGGAAGGTGATTCTGAACGCCTGGAACGTGCCCTGAAAGAAATACCGGGTCTAGTCGGGCGGTTCGACAAGCCGATTTATGTGCATTACAACGCGGATATCTGCGCCCACGGAGAAAAGGGCATTACAGGGTGTACACGCTGCCTGGATGTGTGCCCGGCTGGCGCCCTGCAGAGCCTCGCTGAACGTATCGAACTAGACCCGCATCTGTGTCACGGAATGGGTACGTGTACAGCGGTCTGTCCGACAGGCGCGATGCGTTACAGTGTTCCGGAACTGGGTCATTCTCTGGACAGTCTGCGGCGGGTCATCGCGGCCTTCAGGGACCAGACAGCAGTTCCGCCATCTATTCTGCTCTATGAGCGCAGATTGGGTGCTTCGCGGCTAGCCGGTCAGGTTGACGCTCTGCCCGAGGACGTGATTCCCTGGCGTATTGAAGAAGTGGGGTCTATCGGTCTTGAACTCTGGTTGTCAATGATCGCCTACGGTGCTCACACGGTGTTTATTCTGACAACAGATCAGATACCTCCAGGCACCGCGGCTGCTGTGCGGGCCGAAGTGAACCTGGCATCGGTCTTGTTGAAAGCCCTTGAAATCGGGGAAAACCGGATTCAAGCGATCTCGCCCGCTCAGATGGCCAGACTGTCGATCCCGCCCAGTGACGAGTCAGCTAGGAAAGTCATACCCGCGACCTATGGCGGTCTGAATGAGAAACGGACCGTGCTCCGATTTGCACTGGAGCATATGGTTGAGGGTCTGGAATCCGGCGCAGAACAGATCAGTCTGCCGGTGGGCTCACCCCTCGGCGGCATTGAGGTCGATGCCGAGGCCTGTACATTGTGTCTAGGTTGTGTGGCTGTGTGTCCGGCGAATGCCCTGGAGGGCGACAGTCAGAAATTCAGGCTCACACTTCGTGAGTCTGACTGCGTACAGTGCGGAATCTGTGAGCAGGCGTGCCCTGAGAAGGCCATCACGCTGGTGCCGCAGCTGTTGCTCAACAGGGCGGATCGCATGAACCGACAGGTACTGCATGAAGGCACACCGTTTTGCTGTATCGACTGTGGCATACCCTTTGCCACCGTGACCATGATCGACAAAATGAAAGAGAAGCTCTCCGGGCACGGGATGTTTCAGGGCGATGCGCTGAAGGTGCTGCACCGTTGTGACGACTGCCGGATTAAGGCGGTACCTTAATTTTGTTCACCAAGGATCCCGGGTAGACGTCTAAGCCTATAATCGCTGCCCTGCGGCACAGGCAACGCCCCCGGCAGACTGTCAGGAGAGTGGTGACCATACACTTGTAGAGCAAGACGAAGGAATCGATTTGGTAGATAATAACCGCTGGATAGTTTAAA
>CAZEKE010000226.1:0-9915 GCA_964512815.1 uncultured Acidiferrobacteraceae bacterium | reverse complement strand
CATTGATAAATACTTTGTCATTACTCATTGAAAACAATTCCAGTGGAATGTTGCAGGGAATTGGGATTCATTGTCTTTCTTTCTCGCCCTCTCCGCGGTCTTTTTCCACAGCCATGGGGTCCGCACCAGGAAGCGCATGAGGTGTTTGGGGTTCCACGGTGACTTCGAGCGTCATGTTGTCAGAGGACAAAGGTTCGGGCTGTTCTTCTGGAGGTGGAGGTACGTAGCCGGAGAAACCGATACCGCTTGTGCTTTTACTGATCGAGGTGAAATAGATCACCTGAACAGGAAGTTCTTCAGATTTGAAACGACTGCGGTACCTGGAAAGTTCTGAACGCAGAATGCCATAGGTTAGAAACACTCTGCAGTCAGTGCAAGTCGGACCCTTGTAGTCCACACGCGGTTCGCTGTTGACCCAGACCTTGAAATATCCGTCGTCTGCAGACCAATTGACGTTAACGCTGATTTCATGCCATTGGCCCAGCAGTAGGTCTTCATCAATCAGCGAGGAATACTGATGTTGTTGTGCGACGCGATTGCCGAGCCAGAAGACCCCCGTGCTGCCAACTTCGAAGGTCCAAACAGGTTCTGCACGTTGGTCTAGAAATTGACCGTGAATACTTCTGGCCGGATAAATGTTGGTGTAGTCCTTGGGGAAAAAGACCTGCCATTGGTACCATTGTTCTCCCGTCACCGATTCGACGGGCATAGGTCCTTCTGCAATTTCAGAGCGTTCCAACTGTCTTTTGCAGTCGTTACTGACCTTGCTAATGCTGCAGTCGCCCGGCCGGACCTCGAACCTCTGGACCTTGTCATGGGCTCTGATTCCCGCAGGATCATCGACCTCCTGGTAGCCCCATTCCGTGGTGTTCAGGAAGCGAACAAAATCAGCCGCCTGACTGAATCCGGGATGAACCAAGAGACCGAGTAAGGTCATGACCAAGACAAACATGGTATGGCAACGAGGCTTATCGATTTTCGCCTTCATTGGGAAAACGGATGTTTCGAGGTTTCCCTGTTTCATTCGAAACTTTTCGGCACTCCTGATTCTTGAGGTTAGATGGCAATATGGATCCGGTACGAACTATATCCCGGAATGATACCGAGGTGAATCGCACATCCTCGTTTCACCCAGCGCTACAATCGGACATAATGGTCCAGGTTTGCATTATTCTGGTCTGAGCTAGAGGGCTGTGTGTCCGATGGTGTTTGAGAAACGGTTTGCGGGAAAAGTTGCGATCGTCACCGGAGCCGGCTCCGGAATCGGTCAAGCTGTTGCAGAACGCCTAGTGGCCGAGTCGGCATGCGTACTGGCGGTCGATAACGACGACAAGAGACTTTCAGCTCTGGCCAAGGACTCGCCATCCTTCAAAAAGGCTCTGTGCGATGTCAGCAGCGCGGATGATTGTGTCGCCCGTGTCAGTGATGCCCTCGAGCATTTTGGTCGTCTTGATATTGTGATTAATTCAGCCGGAATTACTGCCCGCTCAATTGCTGAGGGTGCCAGTTTCGAGGAAAAGTGGGACGCAGTCATGTCGGTAAATCTAAAAGGCACCATGCTGATGTGCCATGCTGCTGTGCCCATTCTTCAAAGAATGGGCAGTGGGTGTATTGTCAACCTTGCTTCGATTATGGGACTGGTGGGGTATGATCCCGGCCTGCCTCTATCGGACGGGTTTTCCCCTTACCCTCCGAGTAAAGGGGGCGTGCTGCAAGTCACTCGCGACCTCGGCGCGCGTCTGGCACCGGAGAATGTTCGGGTCAATGCTGTTTGTCCGGGATTTGCGTACACCAGTCTCACGCAGAGTCTCGCCGAGTCGCCAGAGACTCACCAGGCCTTGATCAGGATGCATCCGATGGGGCGCCTCGGCGAAGCGGAGGAAATCGCCAACGTGGTCCTTTTTCTGGCGTCTGATGAGGCGTCTTTTGTGACGGGTGCCGCCTGGACAGTGGACGGCGGCTACACGGCGGTGTGACGCCGGTTCCGGTAACGCAGGAACACTCTGTGAACAGCAGACGGTGGACAAGCCGCCAACGCCGCAATCCCAGGCGCCGTCGCCGGCGGATCAATTTCGATCGCTACAATCCGCAATTGCCCCTGCCATTCCCCGTCGAAACTGAAGCCGAAGCGCTACACCGGTTGTGGCGAGACGAATGAACATTACTCTCCAATTGAATCAATAACCACGGAGCAGCTCGTTTATCCTCCGACCATCAGGCTGGAGTAGTAGTACATCGAACCGGCGATCATAAGGAGCCAGAGAATGGCCACCAAATTCGAACGAATGTAGGCGCGAACCTGCTCGAAGAGTTTCTTCAGGTCCATGGTCGCTTTCGTCTGGTCCCTTGGATTATGAGGCGCCCGGTCTGCAGGTGGGTCTTAGTCTGTTATGAACGCCCGCCCTTCCCGCGTTAGGAGTTCGGTTTCTTCAGGTCGAGTATCTCTCGTGCCTCAGCCACACTGGCGACCTGTCCACCGAGGCTACGGATGATCTGGACCGATTTTTCAACCAGTGCTGCATTACCAGGTGTCTTGACTCCTTTTTCCAGGTAGACGGTGTCCTCCATTCCAATCCGGCAGTGGCCGCCCAAAAGAAAAGCCTGTGCGAGCATCGGGAACGCGTGCCGGCTCGCGCCGAATGCCGCCCATTCCGCACCATCCGGTAGCATAGACCGAGCCTGAACCAGCGCCTCAGTTGTGCTGTCCATCCCGTAATTGACGCCCATTACCAGTTGGAACAACAATGGCATTCTGAGCGTGCCCTCTTTCATGAGATCTCGACCCAGTCGGATATCGCCGGTATCGAACACCTCGAGTTCGGGCTTAACGCCGGCGCTGTAGATACGCTCGGCCATCACGCGTATAGAAGCGGGGTAGTTGATCACCGCACCGCCCCCGAACCACATCGTGTTGAGATCCAGGCTGCAGATCTCCGGTTTGAGTTCTACAACGTGTTCGGTGCGGACTTCCGGCGGCGCGAGAGTCGTTGCTTCTGCGGCTTTCGCGGGATCGCCGTCAGTCGGGACGTAGCGTCCGCCCGGCCCAGTAGTCAGGTTGATGATCATGTCCGTATCGCTTTGTCGAATCCTTTTGACGACTTCCCGGTAGTATTCGAGCGCCATACTGGGTCGACCGCTCTCCGGGTCCCGGACATGGATGTGGCATATCGCAGCGCCCTGCTTCACAGCGGCGATACAGTCATTTGCGATCTCTTCGGGTGTGACCGGTAGGTTGCTGTTGTGTTCGCGTGTTGTAAAGCTTCCCGTTACTGCACAACTCAGAATGGTCGGTTTCATCTAATTGCTCCCACTTGGGGGTCAGTCTGTGTAATTTGTATGCCGCCTGGGTCAGGCCATCAGCGTACTGGGTTAGGATTCCGGATTAGAGACAGGGTCAATCATACCCTTCCATTGGGTGAACGGAAACAGTACAACCCCAATAGGGGTAAAATCACTGATCATTAAAGCTTCGCAGGAATCACTTTCTCATGGAATCGGATGACTCTGCCATCGTCTCAGCTTATCGGGCCCACTCACCCGAATCAGCCGAACTTGCCGGACTGGCAGGTCAGCTTTTTCCAAGTGGCTTGACCCATGATTCTCGCTATCTGCTGCCCTACGGTATTTATGTGGAACGGGCGCAAGGCTCGAGGAAATGGGACGTGGACGGCAATGAATATGTCGACTACTTCGGCGGCCATGGTGCCCTGCTTTTGGGACATAGCCACCCGGAAGTCATTGCTGCTGCCCACACGGCATTAGATGCGGGTTCGCATTTCGGTGCCGGACACCAGCTTGAACTGCGATGGGCACAGATTGTCCAGCGATTAATACCCAGTGCAGAGCGGGTCCGGTTTACCTCTTCGGGTACAGAGGCGACTCACCTGGCCCTGCGACTGGCCCGCGCTCACACCGGCTGCAATAAGATCCTCCGCCTGAGGGGTCATTTCCATGGCTGGAACGACCACATGACATCGGGATACAGTTCCCACTTTGATGGTGCCCCCACTCCCGGAGTTCTGCCGGGAATTGCCGAAGGGATCAAACTTGTCGACCCGGGTGACCTTGACGCAGTTGAAAAGGTGCTGAGGTCCGACAACGACATCGCTGGCATCATTCTGGAGCCCACGGGCTCTACTTTCGGGATGGTTCCCTTGGGTGTTGATTATCTGAGCGGACTCAGAGAGTTGACCCTGCGCCATGACGTGCTGCTTATTTTTGACGAAGTCGTGACCGGTTTTCGTGTCTCCCGCGGGGGAGCACAGGCTCACTTCGGCATCCACCCTGATCTGACCAGCCTGGCCAAAATTCTTGGTGGCGGCTTGCCCGCCGCAGCAGTTGCCGGACGGGAAGATGTCCTAGGAGCTCTCGACTTCGGAGTCGCACTGGCAAACAATCGGGAGAAGATACAACATCAGGGGACATTTAATGCCAACCCGGTTTCGGCTGCTGCTGGATTCGCCGCCCTTTCGATCATCGAATCCACCGATGCCTGTGACCGAGCCAATGCCTACGGTGACCGGTTACGGACCCGTTTCAACGAGGTTCTCGCTGCGGAAGGTGTGCAGTGGGCGGCATATGGAACCTATTCGGGATTTCATCTTTTCACCAATCCGCAGAATCGCAAACTGGACCCCCTGTCTTTTGACCCTGATGCAATTGACTGGCCGGAACTCAAGTCGAATGCAGCACTTTCGGCAGAGCGGCTCCGACTGGCCATGCTGATCAATGGTGTGGATATGATGGGCTGGCCCGGCGGGGTTATCTCTGCAGCCCACGATGACAATGATCTGGAGCATACAGTGGCGGCGTTCGAGGAATCACTGAAAATGCTTCGTGCGGACGGAGTTTTGGATTAAGGCGCTGTACTTGACCCCGAAGGTCCGGTGACGAAAAGTACTGTTCTGCGAAACATAGCCTGGCTGGTAGCCTGGAACGGTAGTCGGCACGTCTACTTCCAGGATGCCGACCTGGTATTCGAAGGACGTAAGATTACTTTTGTCGGCAGGGGTTATTCCGGTGTTGCAGAGCAGGAGATAGACGGCAGCGATCTACTGGTCATTCCGGGACTGATCGATATTCATACTCATCTTTCATCGGAACCCATTCGAAAGGGTATCACCGACGAGACCGTCTCACCCGGCTTCTGGCACAGTTCTCTGTATGAACACCTGCCTGTATTCGATCCAGTCGACGATAACGGTCGTAGGGCGTGCCTGAAAGTTTCCTTGTCGGAACTGATGTTATCCGGTGTTACGACCGTAGCGGACCTTTCTCCACCATTTGAAGGCTGGTTGGATGCGCTTGCTGAAAGTGGAATGCGCGCGGTCGTTGCGCCGTTGTTCAGGGATGCACGCTGGTTCACCCGCAACGGTCACGCATTGGAATACGAGTGGGACGAAGCGGCCGGCCGGCAGGCATTCCGTAGTGCCCAGACATTGCTGGACCAGGCCCTCGCTCATCCAAGTGGGCGAGTCTCTGGCATGGTGTCGCCTTCTCAGGTCGACACCTGTGGAGAGGAGTTACTGCGGGAGAGTTACGCCCTCGCCGAAGAAAAGGATCTACCCTGGACCATCCACGCTGCGCAGTCAGTAACCGAGTTTCTCGAGATGCAACGGCGAAACGGTACAACACCAATCCAATGGCTGGGTGATCTGGGCGTCTTGACTGAGCGGAGCACGATCGCGCACTGTATTTTTCTGGATCATCATCCCTGGCTTCATTGGACCAGCCAACGGGACCTGGGACTGCTTGCCGAAGCCGAGGCAACCGTTGCCCATTGCCCGACTGTTTTCTCTCGCCGTGGAATCGCTCTGCAGACGTTCGGACACTATCTGGATCATGGCGTGCGTCTGGCAATGGGTACGGACACCTATCCCCTCATCTTGCTGGACGAGTTACGAACCGCCGCGATCGTAGCCAGAACCGCCGGCCAGAATGTTGAAGATGTTACTTATCTGGAACTGTTTAATGCGGCAACTCTTGGCGGTGCCGCGGCGCTCGGACGTGACGATATAGGTCGCCTGGCGGTGGGTTGTAAAGCCGATTTTGCCTGTATAGACCTGACGCACCCCGCTATGAAACCGTTACGAGAGCCATTGCGGACGCTGCTGGTCGTAGCGGCTGATCGGGCTGTGCGGGATGTTTTTATCGATGGGAAGCAGGTTGTGCTAGAAGGTTCCGTCCAGACCATAGACCATGCTGCTGAACTGGAACATCTTCAGGCTGCCCAGCAGAAGATGCTGGTCCAGGTCCCCGAGCGGGACTGGGCCGGCCGGACGGTAGATGAACTTGCACCGATGATGCTGGAAACGGTCGAATCTCTAGCTTGAGTCTTGCAAAGTGGGCGATCTGACCCAGGAAATTCAATCTTCAAGGAGGTGGAACGCATGAGTCGTTCTCTGGAAGGAAAGGTGGTCTGGATTACGGGTGGTGGCACAGGAATCGGTCGTGCTGCGGCCAAAGCGTTATCCAGAGTCGGGGCCCATGTGGCTTTGTCGGGGCGACGCAAGGCGGCGCTGGACGAAACGCTGACGGAATTGGCAGGCGGTCCGAGTGCAGGCATTGTACTGCCGCTGGATGTCGCCGATGCGGCATCAGTTGAGTTAGCGGCAAAAGAGATTCGGGCCTCGTTGGGTGAGATCGATATTCTGGTGAACAGCGCAGGCCTCAACCTGGCTAAACGGCGCTACCACGAGATGTCTGTAGAAGATTGGCAACAGGTGATTGCAGCCAACCTTAACGGCGCATTTCACTGCATACACGCCGTATTGCCTGCCATGCGCGAACGCCGTGATGGACTGATCATCAATATTTCCTCCTGGGCAGGCCGCTACGACTCTTATATTGCAGGTCCGGCTTATGGTGCTTCCAAGCATGGCCTCTCATCCATGAGTGCCACGCTCAATCTTGAAGAAGGACGTTACGGGGTCCGAAGCTGCTGCATTGAACCCGCGGAAGTCGCCACCGAGATCCTGGATCGACGACCGGTGCCGGTCAAAGAGAGTGAGCGCCAAAAGATGCTTCAGGCGGAAGATCTGGGTGAGACGGTCCGTTTCGTGG
Organism: uncultured Acidiferrobacteraceae bacterium; assembly: GCA_964512815.1. Lineage (GTDB taxonomy): Bacteria > Pseudomonadota > Gammaproteobacteria > Arenicellales > UBA868 > UBA9619. The sequence goes on along the minus strand of CAZEKE010000226.1, from coordinate 2,853 downwards.
CTGAAATGCCCGCCCACGTGTGCCTGAATGAGATCGTCATCAGTCCAACGTGGAATCGGGCTCATATGGGGGATAAAGACCAATATCCCGGGCCACCCTAGACCTGATATTGGCCGAAATGACCGGAATTATGCTCCGAGAGCGGGGTCATAATTGAAATGGGCCAAAGCTCGCCCTCTGGCCGTCCTCAGGCGCTTCTGGCGGCCCGTTTGTGCTCTAGTGTCGGAATAACCCAACCTATTCCTCCGGGCCGTCTCGCAGACGATAGGCGCGGCTCTCAAAGGTCTTGAATCGGACCGTTTCGCTAGGGTCCACCCGCCCAGATCAAGGCCCTGTTTATCTGTCCGAATTGGACGGAAGCGACGATATTTCAGGCTCCGGCCGCCCAGTGGTGCACAATTGGGCTTTGGGCCTTAAGGTCCCATTTATCCGATGGCCAATTTATGCAGGAGACGAGTACCATGATCAGTGTAATTGCGACAATCACAGCACGGGAAGGCGGCGTGGCCGAATTGCTTGAGCATATTAACGACAATCTATCCAACGTGCGAGCTGAGTCCGGGTGTATCGAATATTTGCCAATGCTGGACGCCGAATCCGGTATGGCAGCACAGACTAAGGACGCCAACGTAGTCATCATGCTTGAGAAGTGGGAGACCATGGAAGCATTGCACGACCACTCTGTGGCGCCACACATGCTCGATTATCGAGAGAAAGTGAAAGACATTGTCCAGAGCGTCTCATTGAAAGTGCTGGCGCCAGCCTGACATCAGTTGAGCCCCACGGCAGGGGTATAGCTCCTGAATCAAGAAACTTCTGAGATCAGTTCAGAGAGTCTTTTTTCGATTTCGAAGAGATGCGGTTCGTCGGCATCCAGCGATCTCAGGGCGTCAGCCAGCAGTCGAACATAGTCACTGTTCAGGCCGCTCGGACCCTGTGCCGAGGCCACTTGCATAGCGATCTCAGTTATGGGTGCTTCCCCCAGATAGTCGGGATTGTTCGGTCCTGCGAGATAGGTCACACCGTCGGCAATCGATCCATCATGAAAATACAGGTCCACTTCGATACGCTGGTAACCGCCCTTTTCCCGGACATCCAGCTGTTTGAGAATATCCGCCTGTTCCTGATGGGCGCACTGGTAGGCCATACCCAAACAGCTTGCCGGGCGGGCTTTGATCAGTGTCGCGACACGGCCAGGAGCCCCGGGCACTCCGCGGTGGTCTGTTGAGCCTTGCCAGAGCCGGCGTGCCCAGCCTTGAATTTGGGCAGGACGGCTCTGGATGAATGGGAAACCGGGGTTCCAGATCAATGAGCCGTAGCCAAAAATCCACATGATGGTCGCAGTAAACAGGGTGTTGGAAATGTTGAGATATTTTGCTGGCGCCGGTGCAGCTTAACATGCAGTTTCTGGGTCGGAGTCACTGGCTTTTGCTGATTGCTGCATCTGGTGGCATGTTTCTGAGCAGCCTGGATTTCAGCGTTAACGTAGGGCTGCCGAATATTGCGAATGATCTGGAAGAAGGTCTGCAGCCGATTTACCTGATCATTACCGTCTATATCGGGGCTACAGCCAGTCTGCAACTCGTGGCTGGGAGAGTTGCTGATCTTTACGGCTTGAGGCGGGTCTATCTGGTGGGCCTTGTTATCTATGGTTTCGCCATGTTCATGATCGCTTCTGCACCAGCCCTCGAGTCAGTATTGGCCTATCGCTGGGTGCAGGCTATTGCCAACGCTATTTTTCTGGCGACATCGCCGGCCCTCATCACGGCCGTTTTTCCAGCCAGAATGCGGGGTACCGCATTGGGGATGATGACTGCCATCGGTATGGGGGGCATGATCGTCGGCTCGTTGGGGGCCGGATTTATCATCGATACGTACGGCTGGAGGTCGATTTTCCTGGGGCGGCTCCCGCTGGCTGTTCTGGCTTTGCTGTTGGCTGTACATGGGTTGCCAGTGTTGAAGCCAGATAGACGCGGCAGTCTGGACTGGATCAGTGTTGCCTTGTTGGTGACAGGCTTTCCTGCTCTGTTATTGATATTTGCCCTGGCACAACAACTGGGTTGGTCGAACCCGTACACGGTTTCGATGTGCATTCTTACACTGGTGATAGGTTACGGACTGGTCCGAAGGCAGCAACACGCTGAAGCACCTCTGCTCGACCCTGTCATCCTGCGCAGTTCTCGGGTTGTCCTGGGATTGTCCGCCAACTTTTTTCTTTATCTTTCCGTTTTCGTATGCTGGTTCATCCTGCCCTTTTTTGTTTCTGAGATCGTAGGTGCGGGTGCAACAGTGATCGGACTGCTCTTGGCACTGCCCGCGGTGTGCCTGGTGGTATCTTCTCCGATTGGCGGGGTTCTTGCGGACCGAAATGATCCGGCGCTGGTGAGTACTTCGGGTCTCATTTTGGTGGTCTTTGGGCTGGTTTCGTTTGTGTTCTGTGATCATCAGACACAAGTCTTCGATATTGCTGTTCGGATGGCTGTACTGGGAATCGGGATGGGCGTTTTTCAGAGCAGCAACCTCAGCCAGGTCATGGGGGAGATGAGTTCTTCAGCGTTGGGTATGGGGGGTGCATTGGCTGGTCTTTCCAGGAACCTTGGTGCAATGAGCAGCGTCGCTGTGCTGGGAACATTGTTCGCAGTTTTACAAGAACTATCGTCAGGCGCCCCTGCAGATCCGTCAGCCGCTTATATCCACGCCTTCAGGATCAGCTATGCGGTTGCTGCGGCACTGGCGCTCGCTGGTACAGCGGCGGCCATCTGGCCCTGGCTGAGCCTAGGTTATAGAAACCGATCAGGTTCTGAGTAGGAAGGTGACGGGTCCATCGTTAACGAGGTGGACCTGCATATGTGC
>CAZEKE010000225.1:0-18020 GCA_964512815.1 uncultured Acidiferrobacteraceae bacterium | reverse complement strand
AATAGTCATTCAACAATGCATTTTTTGCCGATAAGAGAACCTGAATACAGGGATTTATGTGGGGCGAATAAACCCTAGGGCGGCTTTAAGAAAGACTTGGGCAACACCGAAAAAGGCAGTTCAGAATGGACCGGGATGCTGCCGGCATCGATCAGGGCACCCTGCACAGTTTGCGCCACACGTTCATCAGCTATTTGGTGAACGAAAAGCGTGAGCCGCTGCCGGTGGTGATGGAGTTAGCGGGTCACTCGAGGGTCGAGACGCCCATGCGGTATGTGCACACTTCGCCTGATCAGCTGGTCCGGGCCGTTGCCGGCCTGGACCTGTAAGTGTCCATAAGTGTCCACCAAAGTGTCCATAAGTGTCCACCAAATGAACCACTTTATACTATTTTGTGGTTCGGCCTTTTCAGAAACACCTGGAAACAGGCTAATTTGGAGCGGGAAACGAGACTCGAACTCGCGACTTCCACCTTGGCAAGGTGGTGCTCTACCAACTGAGCTATTCCCGCTTGGAGAGAAAAGAAATTCTAGACCCTGTCAGAAACCTGTCAAGTTGAGATTGATCATTTAGGGTTGTCCAGCAGTACTGGCCAGGCGGCCCTGAGATATAAAGTCATAGACCACAGAGTCAGCCCCCCCGCTACATAGAAAAGAATCTCTCCGATCACCAACGACGGGAATTCCCCCAGGTCACCCTTGCTCAGAAGCAGGGTAATCGCGATGATCTGGATGGTTGTTTTCACTTTTCCGAGGTGTCCTACTGCCACCACGCCGCGTTCACCCATTTCTGCCATCCATTCGCGAAGCGCAGAAACCGCTATTTCCCGACCGATCACCACCGCTGCAACCAAGGTGAAAATCAGTGGCGCGAGAAGCGCACCATTAAGCTGTCGGTCACTGACGAGCAGAACCAACGCAACGGCGACCATCAATTTGTCGGCTACAGGATCGAGAAATTCGCCAAACCGCGAGAATTGAGCCAGAGTTCTGGCTAGAAAACCGTCCAGCCAGTCTGTCAGGCCAGCCAGGAGGAATACAGCCGCTGCATAGACTCCGTCGATCGGCATGCAGTAAAGCAGGACAATCACAGGTATCAACGATACCCGAAGTAGTGTCAGAAGATTGGGAATGGTCCAGGACATGGTAGTCATTCAGTTCTGCTTAAGGTAATGATAAATCCTTTCTGCGAGATTTACACTGATTCCAGGCGCCTTGGAAAGGTCTTCTATTGCGGCGCGCTGAACTTGCTGCAGTCCGCCAAAATGATGCAGGAGGGATTGTCTGCGGGTCGTGCCTATACCGGGGATGTCTTCGAGTAGAGAGTGCATTCGAGTTTTGCTTCTCTGCTGCCGGTGTCCTGTGATGGCAAACCGGTGGGCTTCGTCCCGGATCTGCTGAACAAGATGAAGAGCGCCAGATGTTTGAGACAGAATCAACGGTCGGGATGAGCCAGACATGTAGAGGCGTTCTCTTCCCATTTTTCTACCAATGCCTTTAGCAACGGCCACAACCATGACATCACCGAGGAGGAATTCGTTCAAGACCGTCTCTGCTATAGCCAGCTGGCCTTTCCCGCCGTCGACAAACAGGATATCCGGGGCCATCTCCAGGGAGTCTCTAACCCGGCGATAACGCCTTTCAAGCGCTTGCCGAATGGCACCATAGTCGTCCCCGGGATTGACGTCCCGGATGTTAAAACGCCTGTATTGAGAAGAAACACTGCCTTCCTGGTCAAAGACTACGCATGATCCGACGGGGGCCTCTCCTGAACTGTGACTGATATCGAAACACTCCAGTCTCACGGGTCTGCCCTCGAAACCCAATCGGTTCGCCAAATCATCAAGACGAGTTGTGTATGATTCCTTGCTTGCGATATGTCGTGCCAGACTTTCTGTTGCATTCAGTTTTGCCAATTGCAGCCATTGGGCCCTGAAGTCTCGAACTCTGGTTTTGATTTGCACTTTCCGGGCAGCTCTTTTCGAAAAAAATTCAGCGAGCTTTGAACTGCCTGAAACTGCTGGAAAGAGGATGAGTTCCGGAGGCACCGGGTGACTCAGATAATATTGAGGCAGAATAGCTTTGAGAACCTGTGGAACTGTCTCGTCCAGAGCAGCGGATTGAAAGAAATGACGGCTGCCAAGGTTTTGACCATTTCTAATGCTCATTACTGAAACACAGGTCAGATGTGCTTCCCTTACAGCAACAAATACATCCGAGTTGTTCACCCGCCCGGAAATATATTGTGTTTCCTGAACACGCCGGAGAGCGCTGATCCTGTCGCGATAGCGACCCGCAGATTCGTAATCCAGGGTTTCAGCGCTCTGTTTCATCCGGTCCTGTAACAATTTAGATAATTTTTCGTTTTTTCCTTCCAGCAGCAGAATGCTGTCCTGAATATCATTAGCATAGTCATCCGAGCTGATCATCCCGACACAAGGTGCTGAACATCGCTTGATCTGGTACTGCAGACAGGGCCGGGAGCGATTACTGAAGTAGCTGTCCTGACACTGTCTGACTGGAATGATCTTCTGCAGTTGACTCAGGGTCTCTCTTGCTGCACCCGCGCTGGAGAAAGGTCCGAAATACTTCCCGGGTTGCTTGAGGTTGCCGCGGTAAAGCGAGAGGCCTGGAAAATCCTGGTCAATAGTCAGGCGAATGTACGGATAACTCTTATCGTCCCTCAGTAGAATGTTGTAACGCGGGCGATGGGCCTTGATCAGGTTGTTCTCAAGTAGAAGCGCCTCACTTTCGGTGTTGGTGATGTGCAACTGGATGTCAGCCACCTGAGCAATCAGTCGTGTCAGTCTTGCTGAACGACTAGCTGGGCCAAAATAACTGCGTAATCTTTTGCGGAGATTGCTCGCCTTCCCGACGTAAAGATAGAAGCCGTTCTTATTCAACATCACATAAACACCGGGAAGCGACGGCAGGTTCTTCAGAAAACCCTCTTTATCGAATACTGGGGTCACCGGGTAACAGCCCCCGATAATGCTTTTGCCCTCCGAACCACCGAACGGAACATGGGTTCGGTCAAGCGCCTTGTCTGCGTGTTGTAACGGCTGCAGTGGTAACTGGAAATCAGCGTACGGGAGCCCGGCATTTCGTACCGCTCACCATGTTTGAACCGGACGCGGGATGGAATCAGACCAAAGACCCGGACTACCGCGTCGTGAGCAAGCTTCCCCAGAGCCAGAATGACACCGCCCCGAGGTACACTGGATAACTCAGGCTGCAGGAATTGCAAGCAGTTATGAACTTCCGCTGCCACTGGTTTGTTCGCCGGGGGCAGGCACTTAACCACATTAGTGATGCGACAATCAAAAAGACGCAGTCCATCTTCTATATCGACCGACTGGGCGGCTGAACTGAGTCCGTAGCGGTGTAGAGTTTTATATAAGAGACGCCCGGCATGGTCTCCGGTAAAGGGTCGACCCGTGGCGTTGGCTCCGTGCTTGCCAGGCGCAAGGCCAACAATCAGAAGGCGGGCATTAGGGTCCCCGAAAGAAGGTACAGGGCGACAAAAATAATCAGGAAACTCGGCACTTGTTGTATCAAGGAAGCAGGCGAGCCGTTTACATAGTCTGCAGTCGGGATCGTACCAGCTAGCCGGTGGAAATCCACCCGATCGCGTGTTCTCTGAGTACGTTTTTCCCATCGAGAGTTGCTATTGTTGTTGCGGCCCCTTCCAGCCCTTAAACTTCACCGCACGTTCTGTCCAGGTTACGAGTATGAAGATTTCAGCATCTGAAGCAAGAGTCGGTAATCTCATTGAATTCCAGGGAAAACTCTGGCGTGTATTGAAAAAAGAACATGTCAAGCCCGGTAAAGGTGGTGCTTTTGCACAGTTAGAGATGAAGGCCATCGCCAGCGGCACCAAACTCAACGAAAGATTCCGGTCTGATGACAAGCTGGAGAAAGCACATGTAGAACCGCGGCAGATGCAGTATCTCTACCCTGAAGGGGAACTCTACGTCTTTATGGATCTCGAAACCTATGATCAAATGACCCTGTCTGCTGAGGATCTTGCGCAAGAAAAAGATTACCTGTTGCCGAGCTTGGAAGTTCAGATCAATTTTTACAATGACAGTCCGATCGGGATTGAGTTGCCCGCGGCAGTGGTGTTGAAGGTTACGGATACTGAAACAGTGGTCAAAGGCCAGACCGCCGCGGGTTCCAACAAACCGGCAGTTGCGGAGACTGGTCTGCGCCTGACTGTCCCCTCGTTTGTCAAAGTTGAAGACAAAATCCGGGTCAATACGGAAACCGGAGAATACATGGAACGGGTAGATTAAGAAGCTGGTGTTACTGGAGTTACTGCCTCAAGTGCTGCTACCCAGGATTTCAGTTCTTGTGCTGTAGGTGACGGTGCGTCTTGAATCCCATAGAGTTTTTCGAGCCTTTGGGTGCTCTCCTTGTCATGTGATAGAGCCTCTGCTGTCAGAATAGCGTCAACGGCATCAGGATCATTGCACACCAAAACCATATCGCAACCGGCATCCAGGGCCTGCCGGGCCCTTGCAGGGGGTGTGCCGATCCCTTGTGCGCCCGTCATGACAATGTCGTCACTGAATACAGCGCCCTTGAAACCGAGCTTTCCGCGCAGATAACCTTTTATCCATCGGCGGGAAAATGTCGCCGGTAGAGAATCGACAACCGGAAAGAGAACATGGCAGGTCATTATGCCTTCCAGCGCATTACGATCTAGCATCCGATAAGGGGCAAGGTCAGATTCGCTCATCGTGTCTAAAGATCGATCATCAACCGGCAAACAGTGATGGGAATCCTCTGGCACGCCACCGTGACCCGGAAAATGTTTGGCAACGCCGTGTACGCCGGTTTCGCGCATTCCTTTGACGAGCTGTGCACCTAGGGATGCGACAATGTCTGGACTCTTGTGGTAAGACCGGTCTCCTATCACCTTACTATCGGGTCGAAAGAGGTCCAGGACCGGTGCAAAATTGATGTCTATGCCCGCATCCCGCAGCTCTGCACCTGTTACCCTTCCGAGTGTGCGTGCAAGATCTTTTGCCCTCCCGGAATCTTCATCAAAAAGCTCGCCGATCACACGTGCGGCAGGCAGGCGGGTGAAGCCATTTCGAAACCGTTGAACCCGCCCACCTTCATGATCAGTTGCAACCAGCAGTTCGGGCGTGCGGGTCGCTTTTATCTGACTCACCAGATTTGCGAGCTGTAACCTGTCGTTAAAGTTTCTGCTGAATAAAACGACACCGCCTACCAATGGGTGCTCGAGTCGGGATCGGTCAGCTCTTGTCAGCATGATACCCTCGACATCGATCATCAATGGACCCAAACCGGTTTTAGCCATCTGTAGCAGGTTGTCTCCAGCTTTGGGCGTGAAAATCACAACAGATTATCGGCATAGGCCTGTAACCGTTAACTTTCATTCAGTTCGAATATGTGAATTACATCCGCAAGATCCGATAAGGTGTCTACCCCGGGGCCTGGTTTCTCGATGGCGTCACAGACAGTGATTTCGTCCCCGTACCACAGGGCCCTCAATTGCTCGAGCTTTTCCACTTCTTCCGTAGGCGACGCAGTCAGGTCACAGAACCGCCGAAGATATCCAGCTCGATAGGCATAGATGCCAAGGTGCCTCTTTGCCACCGACCAGCGACCCCCACTGGGCATATTGTCCTGTGCATCTCTGAACCAGGGAATCGGTGCCCTGGAGAAATACTGTGCTCGGCCTTTCTGATCCCGAACAACTTTCACTACGTTAGGGTCCTGGTGCTCTCTCACCGAATCCAAAGGGCAGCAGGCAGTAGAGATGACCGATTCAGGGTGATCCTCGAGACATTGTGCAACCTGGTTTATCAGTGCCACGGGGATCAACGGCTCGTCGCCCTGTAGATTTAGTATTATCGTGTCATCAGCGTACGCCAGGCATTCAATGGCTTCGGCAAGTCTTTCGGTGCCATTGGTGTGGTCCTTGGAGGTCATACAGGCAGCCCCCCCAAAGTCAACTACGGCCTGGTAAATACCATCATCGTCAGTAGCGACAGTTACTCCGGAAGCCAGACTGGCATCCGCACATTCGTAGACCCTTTGAATCAGAGGTTTTCCAGCAACGTCCCGAAGTGGTTTCCCGGGCAGACGTTCCGACGCGAAGCGGGCAGGAATCAGGATCTTGAACTCAGTATTCATCAGATTGATATTCCTCCAGTGCGCCGATAATTTTTCCGGTAAATTCACTCTCTAATTCAACGCATAAATCAACCCACCACCAGTCTTTACCCGCAATCTTTTCACACTTCAATGCGTCTTTCTCTGTCATCAGGACCGCACGGTCGGAATACTCACCGAGGTCTGTATCGGTGTACGGGTGATGATCGGTAAAAACGTGTGTTTCGATTTGCAAACCTGCAGACCTCAGGCTCCGAAAGAATCTGCCGGGATTACCCACCCCTGCAACGGCCACCACCTCGCTGTCCGAAAAACTTCCCAGCTTCCGTCTTTCTCCACTCAAGATATTGACAGCGTCGCCAAGTAAACAGGTCATCGCAAATTCATCGCTTTGCGGCGAACCCCCGTTTCTGACTACCAGATCGACAGCCTTAAGACGAGTGACCGGGTCGCGTAGCGGACCTGCCGGAATCAACCTGCCGTTCCCGAATTCCCGCTCACCGTCAAGTACCGCGACTTCAAGATATCGACCCAGACGTCTGTGCTGCAGCCCATCGTCGGACAAGACCACGTCGATCATCTGGGACTTTAGAAGGGTTGCAACCGCATTGACTCGGTCTGGATCGACAATCACGGGGACTCCCGTACGACGGGCAGTGAGTACCGCCTCGTCACCGACCTTCTTTGGATCCGAAGCAGGATCGACCTGGGCGGGATAGGGACCGCTGGCACCATAGCCGCGGCTCACTACTCCCGGGCGATAGCCTCTGTTTTGGAGTTCATTTGACAACGCGATAACCAGGGGGGTCTTGCCGGTGCCTCCAGCTGTGATATTTCCGACAACAATCACAGGTACTGGAAAATGATTTTCCTTCAAGATCCTGAAGTCATATAGCAGGTTTCGAGCCAGTCGTACAAACGAGTAAAGCCCGCTCAAAGGTATCAGTAGTACACCTAATCTACCGGACCCATACCAGACCTGATACAGAAATTTCGACCACCATTTCATCGATCAGAATCGATAGCGGATAATTCTCGTGCGTTCTCCTGAGCCCGGTACAGTTCAAAATAACGCCCCTGGAGGCCCATCAGTTCATCATGGGTGCCGGATTCGACCAGTCTGCCCTCCTGCATCACCAGAATGAGGTCGGAGTCGACAATTGTGCTAAGGCGGTGCGCAATGATCAACACCGTCTGAGTTGGCCCCATTGCTTTGATCGCTTCCCTAATCACAGCCTCGGATTTGGTATCCAGTGCCGACGTTGCCTCATCCAAAATAAGTATAGGTGCCTGTCGGTACAGCGCACGTGCGATGGACAGGCGTTGACGCTGCCCGCCGGACAATCGGACACCTTGTTCTCCTACAGTCCCATCAAGTCCGGAAGGCAAAGTTCTGCTAATAGAATCGATCTGAGTGGATTCGATTACCTTGGCAAGTACCTTCTCGTCAACCAGCACTTGAGCGTAAGTCGCATTCTCCTTGATGGTTCCATTGAACAATAATGCTTCCTGTGGCGCGAAACCGAATTGGCCGCGAAGCCATTCACGGCTGCAATCCGTTATCGGTGTTCCATCCATCAGAATTTCTCCACTCTGTAATGGATAGAGGCCGAGAAGAAGGGAGACAATGCTGGATTTGCCGCTTCCGGAGGCACCGACCAGCGCCACGGTCTGGCCCTGCAAAATTTTGAATGACAAATTGTCCAAGGCTAGAGGTTTACCTTCAGCGTAACAAAAGGACACATTCTTAAGTTCGAGGTCGTTTTTGAACTGGCCGTTTGGTTTGTGTCCCCCTGGATCTTCAACAGAATCATCTAGTATTTGGAAAACACTATGGGCCGCAGCAATACCGGTCTGCAGATATTCATTGACACGAGCGAGCCTTTTTATTGGTCCCATCAACAGAAGAATCGCCCCCATGTAGGAGACGAAAGTACCCGGGCTAACAAAAGCCTCTAATACACCGCTCATGGCAAGATAGATCATCAATGCAACAGTTGCGCCTGAGAGAAAGATCAACAGTGGGACACTGGCCGAAGCGACCAGTGCCTTGCGCATCGTCTGCCTACGATTGGCGACATTTGCAATCTCAAATGAGCGGTTCTCGTGCGGGTAACCGCTAAATGCTTTTACGATACGATGCCCCTGAAAAGCTTCAGTAGCAACCCGCGTTATAGAGGCCATCGAATCCTGAATTCCTTCACTTGTCTTGCGAAAACGGCGGCTGGCTTTTCGGACTATGAAGGCTGCAACGGGCGTCAGGGCCAAGAACACCAAGGTCAATTCCCAACTCAGAAACGTCATCCAGCTCAAAAGCGCGATGCACAGAACGCTGTCCTTCACGCAGATCCGTAGCCCTACAGCACTCGCCTGGGCCACTTGCTCAACGTCATACAGAAGCTTGGACACGAGGGTGGATGTGGATTCCTGATCAAAATAAGATGTCGGGAATCGAATCATCCGGTCAAACATTTGCGTTCGAAGATCAAAGACCACTTTTCTTGCGACCCAAGATATGCAGTACTGATCGGCAAATGATCCAAACGCTCTGATCAGAAAAACTACCACCAATAGTACTGGTGTTAACCGAATCATCGCCTGGTCTTTTTCTACGAAACCACCGTCCATGATCGGCTTCAACAGAGCAGCAAACGAGGTTTCAGCCGCAGCCACCGCGATCATTCCAATAACGCTGACCAGAAATATGATGCGGTAAGGCCAGACGTATGCAAGCAATCTCTGGTAGATTTCCCGACCACTCAATACGCCGACTTTACCTTTCACTGTTCAGCTTTGCTTTGGAGCGAAAAGGTTACGTTTAGCAGGCTGGCCTGCCTCGCGGCATCTAGTGCCACCATCACGGATTCATGCGATGACCGGCGGTCTGCGCGAATGACTACTACCGGTTTTCGCCAGTCTCCAGCCACTTCTTTGAGAATGAATGAAAGCTCTCGTGCGTCATCGCCCTGAAATGATCGAGAAAAATCAACCGAGTGCCTTCTGATTGCATACTGCCCTAACTGGGTGATATCAATAATCAACTGCTGTTTGTCAGGAACAGGCTCGCTGGTTCGATCACTGGAAGGAAGCTGCAGGCGTAACTGTGATTCATTTGAAAAAGTGGTCGATACCATGAAGAAAATCAGCAACAGAAATACAACGTCGACCAGAGGTGTCAGGCTGATGTTGACGTCCTCACTTTCTGGACTGGAGAACCTCATCCGGCTTGAAGCTTCCTGATAACATCAAGCATACGGAGCGACTGCTGTTCCATTTCTACAGTCAATTCTAAGACTCGGCCCTTGAAGTAACGATGAAAGAGCAAGCTGGGTATGCCGACCGATAAGCCGGTCGCAGTGGTGATTAGTGCCTCTGAGATTCCACCTGCAAGCGCCTGCGGGTTTCCTACACCAACTGCTGTAATTGTTGCAAATACTTTAATCATGCCTATAACCGTACCTAGCAGTCCCAGCAAAGGCGTAATCGAAGCAATGGTACCGAGCGCATTGAGATACCGTTCAAGATCATGAACAGCATGCCTGCCGGCTTCTTCGACGGCGTCCCGGATGGCGGTTGTGGACTGATCAAGGTTAACGAGTCCGGCCGCCAGAATTTTGCCCAGTGGTGAACTACTCTGAATCTCAGCGATTTTGTCCCGGGTCAATTGGTTCGTCTGTAGCAGTGCCTCAATATTTCTGGATAGATCGTGCGGTGAGATCAGCCGGTCCTGGAGAGCCCACAGCCGCTCCAGAATAATTGCGAGCGAGGCAACGGAACAGGCAAGTATGGGCACCATCAACCATCCGCCACTGGTTATCATTTCGAACATTTAAATTCCGGATCAGGGTGCTACGTGACGATCATTCACAGACTGTTAGCAGTCGTTTGCAGTCATCGTCTGGCTTCATGTTGTTTGAGATTCAGTTTCCAAAACGGGCAAGCACGCGGTCGGTGCCCGTTCTGTTTCCGAATCAATGTTGGCATTGTCAAATAACGGACGCTTGGCACGTTCCAACCCTAACTATGCCAGAAACGGCGTCTATGATCCCTCCAACTGGAAAATCGTATACCATCTTTAGAGACCTCCAGCATAATCTGGCCGTTGCTGCCGGTATCAAGCCATCGAATATTACGGTCAACGTATCTTTGGTAGACCTTCGGATGAGGATGTGCGTAACGATTTGGACTGCCCCTACTCACGATCGCAATTTCCGGTGAGACAGAATCAATAAAACGTTCGCTCGATGAAGTGATAGATCCATGGTGTGGCACGAGCAATATAACGGATTCTAAGCTCTCTCCCGCCGTTTCAATTAGAGCCTTCTCTGCCAACTGCTCAATATCACCTGTAAGCAAGACCGTTCCACCCATCCCTCTAATCTTGACTACACAGGACTGGTTATTGCCGGTGTACCCGGACCTTTCAGTTGGCCAAAGAACAGAAAACTCTACGCCGTCCCAATGAAATCTCCTTCCCCGTAGGCAGGGTTTGCTGCCCGGAATTCCTAAAGGTTCACCCGAAAGAATCTGCTGAATGGGTAAAGAATTTTGGAGAGAAGCTAAGCCACCAGAGTGATCGTTGGCAAAATGACTCATGACTGCAAGATTGACACTTTTATGACCACTCCGGAAAATTGCCGGCAGAACTACCGCTTCTCCGAGGCTGAATTCTCCGTAGCGAGGTCCGGCGTCATAAAGGAGCAGGTGATCGGAAGTCTCCACAAGAATGGAAAGCCCTTGGCCAACGTCCAAGAACCGTAACCGAACATCACCATAGTCCACATCGTCTCCTTGCCAGACAAGTGTGGCTCCGCATAGGGCGAGAGCAGGCAGGCTAAGAATCCGGTAACGATGCTGGGCCGCACAAGCGACGGCTGCAATCAAGGCGAACAGAGTCATTGTCATTCCTGCACTTAAAGGCAGTGTTGAGAATTCCCAATCGGCTAGAGGCTGCACCAGATTGAATACATTTTCGATGATCCAACTGGCTACCTGAAGAGAACTCCCGGCCAGGTTTTGTACACCGAAAGCGATCATTACGACAGCAAACAAAACCGCCGGGACCACAATAAATCCAAAAACGGGCACGGCGAGAAAATTGGCGAGAGGCGCCACCAGGGATACCTCGGAAAAAAAGAAGACTTGGACGGGGAACAAGCCCAGGAAGAGACTCAATTGGATCAGGACAAGCGAAAGCATGCCGCGCATCATCCTGGGCCATCTCCCCGATTTATAAGCAAAGAACGTCGACTGACGCTTTTGAAAGTGTTTCCAGATTTTGTGGGCTTGAAAAATTACCCAGACGGCTACAAATGAAAGCCAAAAGCCGGGAGAACCTGTATCCAATGGATTGATGCAGACGACTGCGAATACCGCAATACCCAAGCAGGCCTCGGGCGGGTATCGCTTTAAGAAAACCACCCCAAGGGTATAGACCAGAAGCATCGTAAGCGCGCGGGTGGTCGGTAATGGAAATCCGGCAAGTGCTGAGTAGCCCAAGGCTGTGAAAAATCCAATTACTGCGGCAACTTGTTTAGCGGGCGCTCGCCGGGAGAGTAATCCGCTCATCCGCCAGAGTCTGGCTGTCAGCGTGAACCCGAACAAAGCTGCCAGACCGATGTGCAGGCCGGATATAGCCATCAGGTGGCTCAGTCCGGTCTGGCGAAAGAATGCCCACTGATGCTGGCTGATAGCGGAGCGGTCGCCGATAGCCAGTGCACCAAGAACACCGAATGTGGTCCGGTTCGTGACCGTATGTTCAAGTTTTTGGGCAAGAGCATAGCGTAGCCTATCGACTGAATAGCCCGTGCCATCGGAGAGTAGGGAGGCGGGTCTATCCGAGAGAACGTAGCCCGTCGCCCTTATCCGATTACGAAAGAGATAAAGCTCATAATCGAATAACCCCGGGTTCCGGTAGCCTCGGGGAACATTGAGCTTTACGGTGAACTGCCATCTTTGGCCTGGGATGATCTCGGATGGACGTCCGTACCAACGCAGGCGTACAAGGGTGTTTATGGCCTCGTATTCGGCATCTGATCCAGCAGATTCAAGCTGCAAATCAAAACGAGTATAAGCGGCATCTACAAGGGGCAATCCTGTTATTTGCCCCGTGACTGTAATCGGTTGCTCAAACAGGCCAACACGGGGCGTACTGTCAAGGATCAATCCGGAAAATGTATTGGACCATGCCAGGCCGATGCAGCCTGCGATCAGATACTGTGGAATTCTTGATCGAGCGAATGGCAGAAGCAATCCGGCGCCCGCGAGAACAACCAGTCCGGACACCAACACAGTCTGCTGGTGAACCAATACTGCGCCCGATGCGAAAAAAATCGCAAACTTGAGGACTTCCGGCATCCGTGCCTGTCCATGTCTTCCGTGATGATAAGTTCTCCCGGTATTATAAGTGCTTCCGGTTACCTCATGTCACACATTAGATTGGCCCTATTCTTGGTGGAGTGTGCCGTCAACCAGTCGGTAGGTGTGATTCAGGGCGCTCGAAAATTCAAGATCGTGTGTTGCCATGATGAGACTGGTTGACTGTTCCTGGTTCATCTCAACCAATAAACCGAACAACGTCTTCGCTGTTCGGCGATCAAGGTTTCCGGTCGGTTCATCTGCCAGAATACACGCCGGTTGGGTCACCATAGCCCGGGCAACCGCCGCCCGTTGTCTTTCACCCCCCGAGAGTTCTGCCGGTTTATGGGTCAGTCGATCCGACAAGCCTACCCTACCAAGCAACGAACTTGCTTTTTCTCTTGCCATGCTGGAACCTTCTCCGCGGATCAGAAGTGGCATGGCTACGTTTTCCAGTGCAGAGAACTCCGGCAGCAGATGGTGGAATTGGTAGACAAAACCGAGAGAACGGTTTCTCAATGCGCCAATCTCACGTTGATTGAGACGGTTCAGGGGGTTACCGCAGACAAACACCTCCCCGGCAGTAGGTGTTTCGAGTCCACCGAGGAGGTGCAACAGGGTGCTTTTCCCACTGCCGGAAGCTCCAACAATGGCAACGGTCTCACCTTTGTTGACTGTCAGATCAATGCCCCGAAGCACCTCGACCGAGACCATCGACTCTTCGAATCGTTTTTCCAACCTCTCACAACGTAGAACGTCTCCGTTCGCGTCACTCATACCTGAGCACCTCGGCAGGGACCGTCCGGGAAGCACGCCAGGCCGGGTAAAGGGTGGCCAGTACACTGAGGAACAAAGAAATGCCTGTAATCTGGTAGACGTCGGGCCATCTGAGTTCGGCTGGAAAATCGCTGATAACGTAGACGCTGGCCGGGAAGAACTCTATCTTGAAAAGATTTTCCAGCCAGGGAACGAGGGTTTCAACGTTGATGGCCGTCAATATACCGACCGCAGCTCCTGCCAATGTGCCTGCAAAGCCGATGACGGTGCCCTGTATGATAAAGATCATCATAACTCTGATGGGCTTCATTCCCATCGTACGCAGAATTGCGACATCAGCCCGCTTGTCGGTGACAACCATGACCAAAGTCGAGACAATATTGAATGCCGCTACCGCGACAATCAGTAGCAGAATGATGAACATCACCCGTCGTTCGATTTTGAGTGCCCTGAAAAAGTTCACATGTTCCCGAGTCCAATCTGACACGCGATAACGACTCCCGAGCTTCTCTGCCAGTGCGTTTCTCGTCACGGGCGCACGATAAAGGTCACTGACTTTCAGTCTTATTCCGTTGACCTTGCTGCCCGCCTTCAACAGCTTCGCCGCATCGTCGATGTGGAGCAAGACCAATCCACTGTCGTACTCGTACATGCCCAACTCGAATATTCCGACAACGGTGAATCGTTTTAGTCTCGGTAGCAGACCCGCCGGTGTGATCTGCCCTTTCGGTGCTACAACCGTAACCTTGTCTCCGATGGACGCGTTCAGCTGCCAGGAGAGGGTCGAGCCAAGTATGATTCCCCATGAACCAGCAGCCAGATCCTGCCATGAACCCCTGTACATATGCCGCGGCAAACTGGAGACCAGATTCTCAAGTTCCGGATCGACGCCCCGAATCAGCACACCTTTGACCTCGTTGTTTTTCAGCGCGAGACCCTGCCCTGTTATGAAAGGTGCCGCCGAGAGCACCTCCGGTTGTGTAATGATTGACCGATTTACTTTCTCCCAGTTGTCCAGCCAGTTGTCTTGTCCGGTCACGGTGACGTGAGATGCCACTGCCAATATCCGCTCTTTGAGTTCACGCTCGAAGCCGTTCATTATCGAAAGAACCGTAATCAACGCCCAGACTCCGATCGTGATGCCGAGCATCGAGGTGAGCGATATGAACGAAATGAAATGAGTACGGCGTTTTGCGCGGGTGTAACGGAGTCCGATCGATAACTCTAGCGGCTGAATCATCAGATCTTTACGCTTTTAGAGGCGGGATCTGGTCGAGATCTCGTCAAATCAAGTATTGCGTTCCGAGCGCATGTGTGGAAACAGCAATACGTCTCTGATCGACTGGCAGCCCACCAGCAGCATGACGAACCTGTCTACACCCAGACCACCTCCCGCGTTTGGCGGTAATCCATATTCCAGCGCATTGATGTAATCGGCGTCAAAATACATTGCTTCTTCGTCTCCTTTGGCTTTAGCGGCTGCTTGGGCTTCGAATCTTTGGCTCTGATCTTCGACGTCATTCAGTTCTGAGAAACCATTTGCGAGCTCCCTGCCAGCGGCAAATAGTTCGAATCGATCAGTAAGTTCAGGGTCTTCGTCACTACGTCTTGACAGAGGTGAAACCTCTTCCGGATAACCTGTGATATAGGTTGGCTGAATCAGGTGCTTTTCTACAGTATGCTCGAATAATTCAATCAGAAGACGACTGGCAGAGAAATCCTCATCGGACGGAAGTCCCAGGGAATCGAGGTGTGTTCGCAGCCCGTCTGGGTCATGCAGATGATCCTCCGTCAGGCTGCTGTTGAATTCGAGTACCGCGTCCTGCATGGTCAGGCGTTGAAACGGCGGCGTAAAGTCAATCTGTTGTCCTTCGTATTCAACCAAGGGGGTTTCATTGACGGTTTCAGCGACCGTGCACATCATGTCTTCCGTCAGCTTCATGTAGTCGTGATAGTCGACGTAAGCTTCATTGTATTCCAGCATCGTAAATTCGGGATTGTGCTGAGTATCTATACCCTCATTCCTGAAATTGCGATTCAGTTCATATACCTTCTCAAATCCCCCGACCAGGCATCTTTTGATGTACAACTCCTGGGCCACTCGAAGGAAGAGATCACGATCCAACGCGTTGTGGTGAGTCACAAATGGTCTGGCATTTGCTCCACCGGGGAGCGGCTGCATGATGGGCGACTCGATTTCCAGGTAGCCACGTCCGTCCAGAAACCGGCGCAGAGCCCTGATGGTTGCTGCACGTTTTCGGAATACATCCCGTGATTCTTCGTTGA
The DNA here is from genome assembly GCA_964512815.1 of uncultured Acidiferrobacteraceae bacterium. GTDB lineage: Bacteria > Pseudomonadota > Gammaproteobacteria > Arenicellales > UBA868 > UBA9619. The sequence goes on along the minus strand of CAZEKE010000225.1, from coordinate 2,454 downwards.
CAATAAGATCAACATATCGTTGACGATACCGGGTCTCAACATCGGTCAGGCCGTGATATTTTTCCGGTAAAGGGTGTAATGCCTTGACCAGCAGTCTTATATCGCTGACATCAAGCGTCAGTTCACCGGTCTTTGTTTTAAACAGAACACCCTCGACACCTACGATATCACCGACATCGTATTTCTTGAACTCGGCGTTGTAGAACCCTTCCGCCAAGTTGTCCCGCTTAACAAAAATCTGGATGTTGCCTGACTCATCCCTGACGTGGGCGAAGCTGGCTTTGCCCATAATACGTCGGGACATTAAACGGCCTGCAATACGAATACTGACCGGCTCTGTTTGAATCCCTGGGTTACTGAATTCTTCGAATAATCGGGGTGCGTCTGCACACATGTGCGTACGCCTGAAATCATTAGGGTAAGGATTTCCTTTTTCACGCAACTGAGCCAGCTTGGCCTTGCGCTGAATGCTTTGTTCGTTCTGGGTGCTGGTCATGGTATCAGGTTGTTTGTTGTTCGAGGGTCGCGTATCAAAGCCCGGACTTCAGGCTTGCTTCTATAAACTGTCCCAAAGCACCGTCGAGTACGGCCTGAGTGTTACCGGTTTCGACTCCGGTCCTCAGATCCTTTATACGGGACTGGTCGAGGACGTATGAACGTATCTGGCTGCCCCAGCCGATATCAGCTTTAGCGTCCTCCAGAATCTGCTGTTCTTCACGTTTTGCACGCATTTCTGCTTCGTACAATCGGGCTCTCAGCATTGTCATGGCTTCCGCCCGATTTCTGTGTTGTGAACGGTCATTTTGACATTGGACGACAATCCCTGTGGGCAGGTGGGTGATTCGTACAGCAGAATCGGTCCGGTTGACATGCTGTCCGCCGGCCCCACTCGCCCGGTATGTGTCGACTCTCAAGTCAGCGGGATTGATGTCTACTTCAATGCTCTCGTCGATCTCTGGATAGGCGTATACGGAGGCGAAAGAGGTGTGCCGCCGATTTCCAGAGTCAAATGGTGATTTTCGGACCAGCCGGTGAACACCGGTTTCCGTACGAAGGTTCCCATAGGCATATTCGCCGATCACATGGATGGTGGCACTCTTGATGCCAGCGACTTCGCCTTCCGACTTTTCGATCAGTTCGGTGGTAAATCCTTCGGAGTCGGCCCAGCGTAGATACATTCTGAGAAGCATTTCCGCCCAGTCCTGTGCTTCGGTCCCACCAGAACCGGCCTGAACATCGACAAACGAGTTGGCTTCATCTACCTCTCCGGAAAACATCCGACGAAATTCAAGTCGCTCGAGCCGTTTACCGAGACTCAACGCCTCCCGGTTCAGTTCATCGAAGGTGTCTTGATCATTCTCCTCTCGAGCCAGCTCGAGTAGTTCCAGCGCCTCCTGTATTTCTGTGGAGAGGGAGTCCAGGGTCCCTAACGTCTCTTCAAGCCGGGCACGCTCCTGCCCGAGGGACTGAGCCTCTTCCGGATCATTCCACACATTTGGGTTCTCGAGTCTGAGCAGCACTTCCTCCAAACGTTCTTTGCGTCCGTGATAGTCAAAGATACCCCCTGAGCCCGTCGACGCGCTGCGCATAGTCCGTAAGATCATTCAGAATCTCGCCGGTTTCCACAATGAATACCTTTTTTGATGCGTTATAATCCCAGTCGAGGGCGAAGGATACCGGATTTGGTCATTATTCGGTACGGATGTATTTCGCTTGAGCCTCCAACCATGCCATCAGATGGGCCAAGCCGGCAACTTACGCTGTCGGATCTGTTGGTGGTCCATAGGGATTGGACAGCCTCGGTTCCTGCTCGTCCATGGTTTATGTTGTGAAAGTATTTTTAAACAATATCGATAGGGCGTCTTAATGCATATCGGAATTCCGAAAGAAATCTATCCCGGAGAATGTCGTGTTGCGGCATCCCCGGAAGTCGTATCACACCTCATCAGACTCGGATTTGAATTGACTGTAGAGCAGGAAGCCGGTCTTCCAGCCAGCTTTTCGGATGCTGCCTACCAGAAAACCGGTGCCAAGATTGAACCTGATGTACGCAAGCTCTGGGCGTCCAGTGATATTGTGCTCAAGGTCAGGGCGCCCGCCTCTAATTTACATCTCGATGTTCATGAAAGCGCTTTGCTGAAGCCAGACAGCACGCTGATCAGTTTCGTCTGGCCTAAACAGAATCCTGAGTTACTCGACCTGATGGCCGCGAGCGGAGCCAACGTATTGGCAATGGATGCCGTCCCGAGAATATCCAGGGCTCAGAAACTCGACGCACTCAGTTCAATGGCCAACATTGCCGGCTACCGAGCGGTGATCGAAGCGGCGAACTGCTTTGGGCGTTTCTTCACGGGCCAGGTGACAGCCGCCGGCAAGGTTCCGCCCGCCAAAATCATGATTATTGGCGCAGGCGTCGCAGGCCTTGCTGCAATTGGTACAGCCGGCAACATGGGA
>CAZEKE010000224.1:0-4876 GCA_964512815.1 uncultured Acidiferrobacteraceae bacterium | reverse complement strand
CTCTTTGGCCAGCCAGATCGGGTCGCGCTGAGCAACGAGGGTGATACCCGTACCGAGACGAATCTTCTCGGTCACGGCGGCGCAGGCTGCGAGCCCGACAAACTGATCGTGTGCACGCCAATACATTTCTGGAAGCGGTGGTGCCCCTTTTCTGCCACCCCAGGGCGTCTCACGACTAACCGGAATATGGCTGTGTTCGGGAAACCAGAGCGAATCGAATCCGCGGGACTCAACCTCCTTTGCAAGCTGAATCGGCTGAATTGATTTATCTGTTGGAAAGATCATGACTCCAATTTTCACGACAGGTCTCCTTTTTTCTGGGGCAGCGGGCTGTTTATGAGAAAACGCAAACAAAGCGACGGTCACGCTTCGTTGCTTACACTTTTACAGGCTCAACATCCTGAAATCGACCTGTGATCGTACAACCTGTCAACCGTTTGTCAACGATGACCCGCCTCGTGTAGCGCGCTTTACATTTTTGACACGCAACTGGACAGCCAGGAGGATTCACTTTCCGTCGGTGTTCCGGTAAGCGCGAATGAACCGGTACACGAAAATCCCGCACCAAACGACAGAGGCAACGATCAGCACACCAAATGTCGAAATCCAGATAAAGGAGGCCAGGTCCATACACTCAGTCCTTCACTGATCTTTGCTGCATCCTGCGGAGACCTTTAAACAGAAAGATCTTCCAGATCACCCAGATCGCAACGAGAGGCAGCAGTGGAAAGAGAATCCAGAATGAATCGTTACCCATCGTCAGTTCATTGCTCCGTCAGTAGTTAACCTGTGAAATGCAGAGTTGTGCCGCCGACCTCTCCACAAAAACCGTACCCCGGTTTCCCCAAAACGGTTTTCCGTAACCTTAGTACCCTGGATTATCGACCTGGCCCTCATCCGGATGAACCACAACCGGCGTCTCGAAAAAACGCATGTCCGGAGCAGAGTAACGTTCTGTTATCCATGCTATTCTTTCGTCATCGAACCAGACGTCAGCGCTTTATTTGTAATGAAAGGTAGAGCCCTCCGGCTTCACATTTCGCACGATCATAAAGATAGTTTTCGGACAAGACTCGGTGTTTCAAGATACATTGGCGCTGTTTCAAGGAATTTCTACTCGAGAGCACTCGTGCTCAATTCACTGGGTATTGAGAAAGTCACCGGGACTGTAACCACATTCTTAACCTCTAGCGCTTGGTTGATCGACTCTAGGCCCATTATAAGAGTCGGTAAATGAGGACACCTACTTTCAATATAAATAAGCCATGAATAGACCAATCACAACTGAAGAGCAGTGGATCAAGACCATCTGCCCGCGGGATTGTTATGACGGATGCGGCATCATTGTGCACAAACGCGGCGGGCAGATCGTCAAGGTCAAAGGTAATCGCGACCATCCTTCAACGCGAGGAGCCCTATGTGCCAAATGCGCAGTCAGCTACAACGGCGTATGGCTCGACGAAAACGCCCGTCTGCTGTATCCGCTGAAACGATCAGGCAGCAAGGGCAGCGGACAATTCGAACGGATCTCCTGGGACGATGCCCTTGCGGAGATGGCCGAGAAGTTTGGCGAGATCGATCGTGAGCACGGTGCCGACCGGATCTATCACACCCACTACACCGGAACCTGCTCGGTCATTGCAGGAAAATTTCCAAAGCGCTTTTTCGATCACATCGGCGCGACCGAGGTCGACCCAGATTCCATTTGCAACGCTGCAGGTCACGCAGCCCTGAAATATGTTTTAGGCGATTCTGTTTCAGGTTTCGATCCCCGCACGTCAAAGGACAGCAGATGCATTCTGATATGGGGCGCAAACCCAGCGCACTGCGGGCCCCATGTGTACCAGCACTGGCTGCGTGAGCACAGTGCCCAGGTGATTGTGATTGATCCGGTACGGACCGATACTGCAGCATCGGCCGATCTTCATCTTCAGATTCGTCCAGGAGCTGACGCGGCGCTTGCTTTTGCCATGCTGCATATCATCAAGCGCGAGAATCTCCTGGACGAAAACTACATCAAACACCACGTACTGGGTTATGAAGAGATTCTGCCGTCGATCGAAAGCTGCACCCCTGAATGGGGAGAATCCGAAACCGGGATACCTGCAGTCCTGATTGAACAAGCAGCGGGGTTCTATGCGCGGGGACCGTCGCTACTGTGGCTGGGTCAGGGACTGCAGCGCCAACCCCAGGGCGGCAACATCTTCCGGGCCTGTGCGATGTTGCCTGCGATGACCGGAAATATCGGAAAACCGGGCGCAGGCATTTATTATTTAAACGACACGGTAGGTATAGGTGGACGCAGCGGCGGCCCATCGGTCTACGAGACACCACAGCCAGACGACGGGCCTGCGCCAGTCAGCCAGATGGATATTCCCCTGTTACTCCAGGATTCTGGGGCAGTCCGGTCTTACGTGGTCTGGAACTGCAATCCGCTGGCCTCCAATCCACATCAGGCAGCGATGAAGAAGGGACTTGCCCGTGAGGATTTGTTCACGGTTGTGATCGACTGCTTCATGACCGATACCGCGGACTATGCAGATATCGTATTGCCCGCTGCAAGCTTCCTGGAGTTCGACGACCTCTGTTCATCGTATTTTCATCTTATGGTCGGACCCCAGGTACAGTGCAGTGCACCCATGGGCGAATCCTTGCCCAACCAGGAAATATTCAGAAGGCTCTCCAGGGTAATGGAGCTTCAGGATTCGATGCTGTACGAGGATGACCGGTCGATTATCGAACGAACCCTCCGAAATTCAGGCGCCAACAAGAACTGGGAGAAATTGAAAGCACAAGGCTGGGCCCCTGTGGCCGACCAGCCGTTGATCCTGTGGTCGGAAGGACGCTTTCCCACGTCGAGCGGAAAGATCGAGATTGCCAGTGAACGCGCCGAAACTGACGGCCTTCCGCGTCTGCCCCAGGCAACGGCAGATCCGGAGCCAACCGACGGAAAGCTGCGCCTGATTTCACCGGCAGCGAAATGGCTGATGAACTCAAGCTTTGGAAATGACCGAAATGTCGCCAAAGTGATGGGGCCCGCAACTGTCACCTGCCACCCGCAAACAGCATCCGACCTTGGTATCGGTGAAGGTGATTCGGTGCGTCTTGCCAACGAATTCGGGGAGTTGACGCTTACAGCCCATTTGTCAGACATGATCACACCGGATGCCCTGATCGTTTACAAAAGCCGCTGGCCGAAAATGGAGAAAAGCCAGGCGAATGTCAACGCACTGTGTGTGACCCAAAAGACCGACATGGGGGAAAGTACGTCTATACATGCGACAGAAGTCACCGTATCACGGATCGACTGAGCAATCCCTAACGCATCATCGACCTTCAGGTCTGCGGGATCTCCTGTGGTCAGTATTGCACTGACCCTTCCCTGACTGTTTCTCTTCGGGCGGATACCGAAAGTCTGATAGGTTAATCACCGCTGGGCCAATTCAGGCTCGGTATTCAAGCTCAGCATCTTCGAATATGACCATTCGTTGTACACCTGATCGGAGCGAAGGCATTGTTCCGCGGCCCGGTCGGTCGCAACAAAATCCCAGCCGGCCGTTTCTCCAAGATGCAGAACCTCTCGAAGGAAGAGTCTTCGTTTCTGGCTGAGAACGATGTCGTAGGTCAGTCCGGGTATATCCCATTGTTCGGCAATCTGTTCCCGAAACCCTTCCACCAGATTGCTCAAACCCGGTTCTGCAATACAGTTGTGCCGTTCATCCGGATCCTGCTCAAGGTCATACAGTAACTCTGGATCACAACCACTGTAGATGTATTTGTATTGCGCATTCCGAATCATGATCTGCGGTGCTTTGGCGCCTTCTGCCAGGATTTCTGAATAGACATTCTCGGGCCAGGCGGCATCGCTACCGGCCATCAGCCCCATCAAGCTTCTGCCGTCCAGTGGCTCAACAGGAAATTCATCAGGCTGTTCTCCCGCGATCTCGATCAAAGTCGGGGCCAAATCGACCAAGGAGACATGCCGAGTGATTCGCTGGCCTCGCTGCCCCGGCAAACTCAGCATCAGCGGAACACGCACCGCTGCTTCGAAAAAATTCTTTTTGTACCACAAGCCGCGCTCACCGAGATTATCCCCATGGTCGGTGGTCAACACAATCGCGGTATTCGCATCCAGGCCGGTTTCATTGAGCACATTCAACAGTTTGCCGACCAGATCATCAAGATAACTGACCGACCCGTAGTAGGCATGTCTTGCCCGCCGGGTTTCGATTTTGTCTACCATGTACTTATCCAAACCACTTAACGCCATCAAACGTCGGCTATAGTGATCCAACTCGGCATCCGGAATACGCGGCACGACGGGCATGTCAATGTCATCATGGCGATATCGATCCCAGTGTTCCTGGCGGCATTGATACGGATCATGGGGGTGAGTAAATGAGGTCAGAACAAAAAAAGGCCGGTCGTCATCACTCCGAGCCAAGTCATAAAGCTTACGGGACGCCCGGTGGCAGACTTCTTCGTCATAATCCATCTGTACGTTTCGCGCACAAACACCTGCCTGTGTGAAGGACCTGGCATCGTTCGCGAATTTCGGCGAAATTTCGGTCCAGTCACCCGTCCAGTTAAAGTCAGCCGGATAAATATCGGTTGTCAGCCGGTCCTCAAAACCATGTAATTGGTCTGCGCCGATAAAGTGCATCTTGCCCACGAGGCTCGTCTGATAGCCCGCGGATCTTAAATAATGTGCAAATGTCGGAATGCTGGACGGAAACTCCGCACCGTTATCATATGCGGCTATTCTGGAAGCCAACTGACCCGACATCATTGAGAATCGCGACGGCGCACAGAGGGGGAAATTGCAGTAGGCCGAATCAAAAACGGTACTGCGTTCGGCCAGGTCATCCATATGGGG
>CAZEKE010000223.1:0-2756 GCA_964512815.1 uncultured Acidiferrobacteraceae bacterium | reverse complement strand
GCGATGTAGGCATGACGATTCAGGCAGAGCCGCAGCCACGGCCAGCAAGCTGTCCGCCTGGTCACCATAGACATAATAGCTCTCTCCCGTCTGTTCTATTCGCAGTCCATCGTTGGGCAGTTTTTCCAGAAAACCGCCCGGGGGTCTGCCCTGGATTTCAAGTACCTCTTTCTCGCAATGTTCTTGAATAAGGTCGGCGGGCCTGCCCTGAGCGAGTAATTTTCCATTGTCGATGATGACTAATCGATCGCACAGCCTTTCGGCCGCTTCCATGTTATGGGTCGTCAACAGAATCGTTTTGCCACTGCGTTTCATTCGGTGAACGAGCGACCAGATCATATGGCGTGCCTGGGGATCCAGTCCGGTCGTGGGTTCATCGAATACCAGCAGGTCAGGATCATTGATCAATGCCCGGGCGAGGATCAGACGGCGTTTCATGCCGCCGGAGAGCGTCGAAATCTTGTCATTGGAACGATGAGCCAGTTCGACAATCTTGAGGAGTTGCGGAATGAGTTCTTCTAGAAGGCTGGAGGAAATCCTGAAATACATACCGTAAATTCGCAGGTTTTCGGCGACCGTAAAGTCTGGATCCAGATTGTCCGCCTGTGGAACGATTCCCGTGCGGTGGCGGATCTCACGCCGGTAGACGTCGACGTCTTTGCCGAACAGCTGTAGCTGCCCACCGGTGCGCGGAGACTGACCGAGCAGCATTCTCAGAGTTGTTGTTTTACCGGCCCCATTGGGGCCAAGAAGTCCGAAACATGCACCAGAGGGAACATCAAGATCGAGCCCCGCTACGGCTTCGATATCCCCGAAGACTTTGCGCAGGCCGCGGCAGCGGATCACGGTGCCGACTGGTGGCGGCATGGCTTGATCGGTGCCCAAAATCTGCTTTCAGGACAGGAAAGTATTCTGGTACCACAAGGGCAAATCAGCAATCGATGCCAATTCCCAGTCACAGCCATCAGGCAGCAGGTGACCAGCGCCGTTGCCGGTACGAACCAGCAAGGCCCCGAGCCCGGAAGCAACGGCACCTTCGATGTCACTGGACGGACTGTCTCCGATCATGATCGTTGAGTCCCTGGAGTACCCGGTACGGGCGAGCGCGGCATCAAAAAAGTTCGCTTCGGGTTTGCCTATAAGCGTCACCGGCCGGGTGATAGCAGATTGCAGGGCTGCGACGATGGGGCCAAGTCCGATACGAATAACGCCTCCGTCCGGCCAGGTCGGATCCTTGTGCATGGCAATGGGCTCTGCGCCGTCTTCAACCAGCCGGCGGGCAATATCAATCTCTCCAAAATGTGCCCACTTGGTCTGACCGATGACTACAACATCCACAGGCGTTTCCTCGCGGGTGACGGTGTGCCCATGATCAGCAAACAGACGGTCCAGGTTCGTATCACCAATCACAAAACAGTGTGCACGGCCATAGTGAGCAGAAACGTACTCAACGGCGGCCTGGGATACAGCCAGAATCTCGCTGGTCGATACCTGGTATCCCATACCTTCCAGCCTATGCCCAATTTCTGTGGATGACATTCGCGTGGTGTTGGTGACCAACAGGAATCCGCTGCCTTTTGTACGCAGATAGGCCAGTGCTTCCGGGCCCCCGTTGATCAGGTCGGGTCCGTCATAAAGTACGCCGTCGATGTCGATGAAAAACGTGGGCTGGGACACAATCGCGGTGGTAGCATATTGCCGGCGCGATAGTGTAACCGCCCGGGAGACTGGCGTTAACCGTCTGTGACTGGGTGGATGGGGACTAGCGGGGTGTTCAATCCGGTCTCGACGTCGTTGATCTTGACTGTAATCAAAGAGGGTCGTGGGGAGAACCTGAATGGATGTTCAGACTGAAACAATGAAGCGGGCATTTCTGGGCTGGCAATGCCGTCTGCGGCAGATCGCTGTGCGTGAGGAAGACGGCCGACCGACGCCGGGGATGAGACCGCAGTTTGATTTTTCCGAAGACGGGCAGTTTGCCCACGCGATCACCGTCCTGATCGTGCGAGTTGATGCCTCTGCGGATGCCAGCCAGTTCCGGCACCTTGTGCTGAGGAGTCAGGATCCTGCAGAGCGTCTGGCCAGTGGCTTGCGATTTTTATCTGCGACGCACTATCACCACCCGAAGGAGTTCTCCGATGAGATGACAGGGTTATTCGGAATGCGGGGGCTGCGTCCCCGGGCACTGCTGGCTCGAGGTGCCTGTGTGCTGAGATTTGAGGAATTCAGTACCTCTTACACTATGCCATGCAGAATAAGACAGTTATCTGAAGATGAGTCTGCTTTCCAAGCAACCTACTGGCACAACCGTCTTTTTAACCCCGGGATGCCGGGCGATATTCTAATACTGGGTTTTCTCCCGGACTGGAGTCGGGCCAGGGCCTCAGGTATCTGAACAGCTCGAACAGCGCTGAAGGCGAACGTCAAGTGTTGCCGGCGCCCATCAGGTCGATTTTCGCCTGTTCGAGGTGCTTGTGGATTGTGCTAACCGCAACGTCAAGGTTTCGGCTGGCGATGGCGTTGTAGAGCTGCCGGTGATGCGCATTGTACTTTGCGATTCGCTCTGCGGTCAGAATGGTGTCTTTCATAGTCGCCCACTGTGCGTGGGTACGGGTCTCGTTAATCAGCTGATACAGCCAGACCATCAAACGATTTCGGGTGCACTCGGCGAGGGACAGGTGGAACTCGCTGTCAGCGAGAGTGAATTTTTCGGGGTCGTTGGGTGTCGATTCAACGCGGATCAAGGCAGTATGAAA
>CAZEKE010000222.1:0-2713 GCA_964512815.1 uncultured Acidiferrobacteraceae bacterium | reverse complement strand
CATTATGGGCCGTAGGTGCATCGTTCGCATCACATAGTAACCCGACGATGTGATCAGACAGTTGATCACATCGTCCACCCAAAACGTTCAGCCTGACGGCTTTTTCTCCCGGTACAGGGGACCTAGAGAGTGGCTGCCCAGTGAGACGACCTCTTCATCCGGATTGCCTGTATGGCCATATCCGGACCAGGATCGAAACCCGAGCTTCCTCAGCAACACTGCATCGAGTTTTTCAAAAACTTCGGGACGAAGCCCGCGAGTGTAGTTTTCGATGGGACGAAACTGAGGACCACACCCTGCCATCGTTATCCCGAAGCGCGATTCAGATGTCTTATTGGCGGCAGCACCGTGCCACAACCGCCCATCGAAAGCCATGGCCGAACCGGCAGGACCCGTAATGGCGACAGTGGCGACTGGATGAGGGATCGATGGATCCGGCTGTCTGCCGCTCAGATGTGACCCCGGGACCACACGGGTAGCGCCGTTCTCCTCTGTGAAGTCAGTGACCATCCACATAATATTGGCTTCGGCAATGTTCGAAATTGCGGTTTGTGAAACTTCTGAGTCAAGCGACCCATTTTGACCCCGTGCAAATTCAGAGGGCCTAATTCGAACTTTCTCTACGCTCACTGGCGGTGACATCCACCACTGATCGGTATGCAGCGGCATATCAGTCGCCCCGGGATGTTGTATCTGCGCATCAACACAGGAAATGATGAACTCGTCACCTAACAGATAGCTTAAAAGACGCATACACGTTGTATGGCGCAGGAGTTGAACAAATTCTTCACCTTTATTCAGCAGCATACCCACCCATTGGTTTACCGGATCCATATTGGCCGGGTTCTTGTGGATGTGGATTTTCCGTTCGACCTCTGCCTGTTCGATCAAGCGGTCTTGCAAGGTCTTCAATTCATCAGAGGGGATCGCGTTTTCGATCGCGCAGTAGCCGTAGACATCAAGGTCGGTTTTCATCACCTCCAGATCAGATGTTGGCCGAGGGAGCGGTCTATTCGTGGTGTGCGTCTTGTTCATTGCGCCTATTCGATTCAATACTCCAACGCCCTTCAACTTCGGGTTCAGTATACAGAATCCGTGCGCGGTGGAATTTCGGCTCTTTCACCTTCACGCTGGAATTCGATATCATCGTGTTGTTGGTCAAGACGCGACTGCAGGGCTTGTAGGACGGATTCTCGGCAGATCAATTCACTACAACAAAACGGGTACTGGCCGCACCAAAACGCCACCTTCCCAGAGTAGGCATTCGTATGCTCGACACAATCGATCAGAAAGCCGCAACGGCGGCTGAAGCATGGCTACAGCAGGCGGTTGACGCCCTGACCGCTGTTGACCGTAACGCTGTGGAAAGTCTCTTTTCCGCGGAAAGTTACTGGCGTGATGTGCTGGCGTTGACCTGGGGCCTGGAGACCACCCTGGGGCGGGAGAGGATCGGCGATGCGCTTTGTATAGGGGCTCCAGCCGCAGGGCTCAGCGATTTAAAGGTTGAGATTGCGCCACTGCCGCCGCGACACGTTGTGCGCGTTGGCACCGAGACCATCGAGGCGTTCTTTACGTTCAGTACAAACGTGGGGCGGGGACGCGGCATTGTCCGGCTCTGCGCCGATGAGTCCGAAGACGGGCAATACAAAGCCTGGACGCTGCTGACAGCTCTGGAGGAACTCACTGGATGCGAAGAACGGACCGGCCGGAAGCGCCCGACCGGGGAATCTCACTCCCGCGACTTCCGAGGCCCCAACTGGCTGGATCAACTTAACCAGACCCGTGCCTATGCGGACCGCGATCCGGCCGTAATTGTGGTCGGTGGCGGCCACGCCGGACTGGCGATAGCCGCGCGACTCAGCCACCTGGGTGTGGACACATTGGTCGTCGACAAAGAAGGTCGGATTGGTGACAACTGGCGGTTACGCTACCACGCGCTCACCCTGCACAATCAAGTGCAGGTCAACCACATGCCGTATATGCCGTTTCCACTGGGCTGGCCGACCTACATTCCCAAGGACAAGCTGGCAAACTGGTTCGAGGTTTACGTCGATGCACTTGAATTGAATTTCTGGACGTCAACGGAATTCCTCGGCGGCACCTACGACCATGCGGAACAAGTCTGGGAAATCATATTAAGGTGTGCGGATGGCAGCAAACGGACCATGCGGCCGCGACATGTCGTGATGGCTACTGGTGTCAGCGGCATTGCGAATCGTCCCGACATCCCGACGCTTGAACAGTTTGCCGGGTCTGTTGTTCACTCCAGTAAATACCAGGATGGCGAGGACTGGTCGGGCAAGCGCGCTATTGTGATCGGCACAGGCAACAGCGGTCACGATATTGCACAGGACCTTGCCTCAAGTGGTGCCGACGTCACGATAGTGCAGCGTAACCCCACCTTGATCGTCAATATTGAGCCCAGCGCACAACTGCCCTATTCGCTCTACGAGGAGGGACCGGTGCTTGATGACTGCGATTTCATTACGCTTTCAATGCCGACACCACTGGCACGCAAAGCCCACACCAGTTTTACCCGTCGGGCACGTGAACTCGATGAGGCGCTTCTCGATGGTCTCGAACGCATCGGGTTCAGGCTCGATTTTGGTGAAGACGACACGGGCTGGCAGTTCAAATATTTAACAAGAGGGGGCGGCTACTATTTCAACGTGGGCTGCTCCGACATGCTGGTAGCGGGAACGATTCGTCTGTG
>CAZEKE010000221.1:0-2521 GCA_964512815.1 uncultured Acidiferrobacteraceae bacterium | reverse complement strand
CTCTTGATAGCTTCGAGTTACTGGAAGAGATCGTCGAGGCCCTGAACAGTGTGGGGTTCGATGTCTATTCCTATGATCATGAGGATGGTAACGGCCAGTTCGAGATCGATTTCATGTACCGGGATGGGTTGACTATGGCGGATCGATTTGTGTTTTTTCGCCATCTTATACAGGAGCTTGCGCACCGTAGAGGATATTTTGCGTCGTTCATGCCCAAGCCATTTGCGGATCGTGCTGGAAGTGGTGCTCACTACAATATGTCGCTGGCAGATATCCGTTCGGGGGAGAATCTATTTACCTCTGATGACGACCCGCGTGGTTGTGGCATCACGGAGCTGGGCTACTGGTTCATCGGCGGAATTCTGAAACATCTGCCTGCCTTGTCCGCTGTGATCTCGCCTACCGTCAACAGCTACAAACGCTTAATCAAGACTGGCAGCATGTCAGGCTTTACCTGGGCCCCTGTTTTCGCCTGCTTTGGCAACAACAACCGGACCAATTCGATCCGGGTGCCGCTGGGTGGTGAACGGGTAGAACTGCGTGCTGCAGACATTGCCAATAATCCCTATCTCGGTGGCGCGATGGTACTGGCCGCAGGGCTTGAAGGCGTGCGGCTGAAGATCGATCCCGGACCGCCGCACACTGAAAACATGTATCTGAAAACCGATGCGGAACTTGCTGAACTCGGCGTGGGTTATTTGCCGCGTAACCTCGGTGAGGCCATTGATGCATTCGAGGCAGATGATCTGGGCCGGGAGGTGATGGGGGACCTGATGTTCAGGACCTACGCAGAATTCAAGCGCGCCGAGTGGGACAGTTACATGACGCACGTCAGTGACTGGGAAGTGGAACGCTATCTCAAGCTGTGGTGACCGTAGCCGGCTTTGACATTATAGGAATCGTGGACAGCTCATGACCGGCCAAATCATTGAATATGAACTGGGCGACGTTGAACTGATATCCGGGGAAATCTTGAGATCTGCAGTTTTGGTCGCCGCGACCTGGGGTCAGTTGTCCACTGGGCGTGACAATGTCATCGTGTTGCCGACCTATTACACGGGGACCCACGAAGGGTACGAACCGCTCGTGGGTCCCGGCCACGTTTTCGACACCGACCGATATTTCGTGGTGTCACCGAATTTGTTCGGGAACGGAGTATCCACATCACCCAGCAATGCCGTTGAGGCCAACGCGGGGCCTCGTTTTCCGCAGATTGATGTCTATGACAACGTCTTGTGCCAGCACCGCCTGCTAACTGAGAAGTTTGACGTCTCGAGCATCCCACTCGTGGCAGGCTGGTCCATGGGGGGGGTCCAGGCATTTCACTGGGCGGTGGCTTTCCCCGACATGGTGCAACGGATCTTGCCCTGGTGCGGATCGGCCCGCTGTTCCGTCCACAACCAGGTTTTTCTCGCGGGTGTTGAAGCTGCGCTGATCGCAGACCCTGTATATGCGGAAGGCCATTACGATGTGCCTCCGGCCACAGGTCTCAGAGCCTTCGGGCGGGTGTATTGTGGTTGGGCTTATTCTCAATCGTTCTTTCGGGATGCACTCTGGCCCGAGTTAGGATTTGACACACTGGAGGATCTGCTTTCATTCTGGGAAGAAGATCATCTTGCCTGGGATGCCAACGATCTCCTGTCCAAACTCAGGACTTGGCAGGGTGCCGATGTCGGTAAATGGCGTCACACGGGCGGTGGATTCGAACAGGCGTTGGCGTCTATCAAAGCTCGGGCCATTGTCATGCCTTCCAGAACGGATCTGTATTTTCCGCCCGAGGACAGTACTGTAGAGGTCCGACACATGCCGAACGCTGAGCTGCGGGTTATCGAGTCAGTGTGGGGACACTGTGCCGGTGGGCCCGGTCGTGAGGCGAGCGCGATGGCTCAGTTGCAGGCGGCCGTCGAAGATTTGCTGGCGAGTTGATTGTTCCTGAGCGCGATGTCGTCAGCCTTTGCAGCGGCCAGGACTCCGGTTCAGAAGCAGTGTTCGAAACTCCCTCTCTCTTCTTCAATCAGGGTCGCGGTTGATTCCAATCAGCAGGCAACCGTTTTCTGTGGTGGAATGGTGACAGGTACCGGCAGGGTAGCTGACAAAGTCGCCCGTCTTTAGTCGGGTGCCGTCGTCCTCAGTTAGATCCCCTTCAAGTATCAGGAACTCTTCCACTGTCAGGTGTTCATGGTGGATAGAAGATGCACCAGGGTCCATCCTGATCACGTACCAGCCCCGCTGCGTGTTCCGGTTGTTGCCGATATTAAGAAGGTGCATGTCGGTCTGAACGGGGCCTTCCAGGTCGTAGGGGGTGTAGGGAGAATCAAGGATGTTGACGATACGACGTTCAGGTGGCATGTCTAAGGTCCTCCGGGTTGGGTCGATTTGACGTTCACTGACAGTTTGCCGACACCAGATGAAGTTAAGGTGAGCATAACGGAGTTCATTTAGGTTTTCGATCGCCAGTGCTGGTAGAGGCTCGCAAATTGAATACAATTGGGGGTATCCCGGCTCTGGTGTCGGGCTCAGC
>CAZEKE010000220.1:0-2897 GCA_964512815.1 uncultured Acidiferrobacteraceae bacterium | reverse complement strand
ATATTTTCTGTGGCACTTTCCATCGGCTCACACCGTCCAGACGTTATCTGGCACCCTGCCCTGTGGAGCCCGGACTTTCCTCCGCTGTGTACCGCGAGGCGACCCATCTGGACGCTGGCAGAAACACAGCCGCGGCTGCCCGGCCGACTCCCAGCAAGACCATAGTACCCACCAGCCCAGATGGCAAGTTCAACTGGACCCTTTATCACTTCCAGCCAGTTCAAGCAGCAGGCCGTAATAGTCGCTTTTCCGTCCACCGAGAACCCGGGCCGCAGCCTGTGCAGCTGCAGCCGGCGGCAGGTAATCACTGAGCACACGCAGAAGCTGATCCGCGCTGATTGCCGTATGCGGACCCGGGTTGCTGCAGCCGGACAGAATGACCACCACTTCTCCGCGTAGCGCGTTGCTGTCGCTTTCAATCTGCCGAATCACTTTATCCGTACAGCCGTCAATCACACACTCAAAACGCTTGGTCAGTTCCCGCAGCACCGAGACGCGCCTGGATCCTCCGATTTCGCTCTGAACATCCTTCAGCATTGTCAACAGACGCCGGGGTGACTCGAAAAAAATCATAGTCCGGGACTCACTTGACAACCGCTGCAACCGGGCCCGCCGGGCCGCCTGCTTTGCAGGCAGAAACCCTTCGAACACAAATCTGTCAACCGGCAAGCCGCACACTGAAAGAGCGGCCGTCACGGCACTTGCTCCCGGAACAGATCGAACCGGAAGGTTCCGGGCAATACTTTCGGCGACCAGGATGTTTCCCGGATCACTGACCAGTGGTGTGCCTGCATCACTGACCAAGGCGATATTTTCGCCCCGCTCGAGCCGGTCTATTATCGACTGGCAACGCTTTCGCTCATTGAATTCGTGAAGAGAAACCAAACGTGTAGAAACACCAATATGATTGAGGAGGATCCTCGTGTGGCGGGTATCTTCGGCAGCGATCAGATCCACCGAACCCAGAGTTTCAGCGGCTCGGGTCGTGAGGTCGCCCAGGTTGCCGATCGGCGTGGCGACAACATACAGCGTTCCTGGCTGCGGTCTACTCACTTTCATCGTTCCTGTCTTAAGGCCGTCGAATTTACCGGGTAACTGGAATATTCCCCACCCAACTGCTCGCCAAAGTGTATCCGCTATACTGGATCGATGTTCCAAGCAGGCTTCGACATCCGGTACATGCTGTGTCTGCCGGCTCTCCTCGTCGCAATTGCCAGCACCGGTTGTGCAGGAGCCGGCAGCAGCACATCCGGAATCCCTCTTGCAGCTGTTCCGGAACCGGAACGGGAAACAACCCAAAAAGAGAAGACGGACGCAGCTCTGGGCACTTCCCGTCGCGACCATACCGGGTGGGATCTGCTGCGGCAATCACGGACCCCAAGTGGCTCTCTGGATAAGGACACCTTGCTCGTCTCTGCCGAGCGATTTCTGGATCACGGTCACACCGAAACTGCTGTGTCAATACTTCAGTTGGTGCAAAGGCACGACCTGAACCCCAGCGGTTTAGTTGAACTCGATCTGTTGCGAAGTCGCGCTGCCCTACAGTCGGGTCAACCGGAATCGGCACTTGCGTTACTCAAGCCGCTTGAAGATCAAACTATAACGAGTGCTCACCAGGCTGAGCGCCTTCTCCTTACCGTAAGAACCTATCTTCAGCTTGAAAAGGTTTCCGCGGCTCTGGAATCCGCCCAACAGCTTGAAAAGCTGGTGATCCAACATGACCTCAAGTCTGCTTACCCGCTGTTTTTGCATCATCTGAAATCGATGCCGGCCGCAGATCTGGCCGATCTGGCTATGAAAACGGCAACACCCGCGATGTCCGGCTGGTCGGGACTCGCATTGCTGATGATCGAGCATCGCTGGGATGTCTATGGCCTGGACATGGCCCTGGCTAGGTGGCAACAAGTTCATGTCGATCACCCGGGCAACCGCTATGCCCCGGCAAGGCTGTCAGCAGGTCTACCCCAGGGGAGGCCGGCACCGCGACAAGTTGCACTGCTGCTGCCTCTGTCCTCGGTCTACGCGGAGGCCGCACAAGCCGTCCGGGATGGTTTTCTGGCGATGTTGCAGATAGACACCAACCCAGCTGCACCCAAAGTCAGGATTTATGATTTCGGCGATCGGACCGAACTGGTCCCGGCCTACTACCAGCGAGCGATCGACGACGGCGCTGAGATGGTCATCGGCCCGCTTGGAAAAAAGGCGATCGGGACACTTTCTGAACTCGAAGCCTTACCCGTACCGACGCTGGTTCTCGGTGTATCCGATGGCCTTCCGGGAGATCAGGCCATCGGATTCTCCCTGTCACCCGAGGACGAAACGTTCGCAGTCATCCGGCGTGCCCACCGCGCCGGATTTCGACGTGCCGCAATACTGTATCCTGATTCTGACTGGGGACGGCGTATGATCCTGGCTACCAGACACCACTGGGAACAGTTCGATGGCAGCATTGTTGCCCAGAGCCCCTATTTCCAATCGGCCAGTGATCACTCAACAACGCTCAAGCGGCTTTTAGGCATCGACCGCAGCCTGTCCAGATTCAAACGGCTGCAAAATACTATAGGCCGGGAAACCAAAATTCGATTTGCTCCACGGCGCCGGCAAGACCTCGACATCTTGTTGATGTTGGCCGGGCCTGCCCAGGCGAGACTCCTGAAGCCTCAGATAGACTTTCACCAGGCCCACGACCTGCCGGTTTTTTCCACCAGCCGTATTTTTTCCGGCAGGCACGATACTGTCGCCAACCTGGACCTGGAGGGTGTAATTTTTGTAGTGATTCCCTGGATGCTGACGAATCCGATGGGGCACGGAAAATTCGCGGCTACGGGACAGCGCAAGCCTCATCGCCATACACCGCTGGACCGATTGTTTGCTCTGGGAGTCGATGCCTACGCTCT
>CAZEKE010000219.1:0-3491 GCA_964512815.1 uncultured Acidiferrobacteraceae bacterium | reverse complement strand
CGTGAAGGGCAGACGTTTTACAGTCTTGATGATGCACTACAGATGGTCAAGGACACCGCTTCGGCTAAATTCGACGAATCGGTAGATGTTGCAATCAATCTGGGTGTCAACGCCAAGAAATCCGATCAGAGTGTTCGTGGGGCGACCGTGCTCCCTCGGGGCACTGGGAAGTCCATGCGGGTCGCTGTGTTTGCCGAGGGCGCAGATGCTGACGCGGCGCGGGAGGCTGGGGCGGATCTGGTGGGCCTGGATGACCTGGCTGAATCGATACAGGGTGGGGAGATCAATTTCGATGTCTGTATTGCCACGCCTGCGACGATGCGGGTGGTAGGCAAATTGGGGCAGGTTCTTGGCCCCCGGGGACTGATGCCAAACCCCAAGGTTGGAACGGTGACCCAGGACGTCAGTAAGGCAGTGCAGAATGCGAAGGCGGGGCAGGTGCAGTTCCGAATAGACAAAGCCGGCGTAATACATTGCCCCATCGGTAAAGCATCCTTTGAGCAGGATGCCCTTAAAGAAAACTTACTGGCGCTCGTGGGTGCGCTGGAGAAAGCAAAGCCATCGACTGCCAAGGGCCAGTATCTCAGGCGGGTCACTTTGTCGACGACCATGGGCCCTGGCGTGAAGGTCGATCGAACGGCTTTTGTCAGTTGAATTTGGTTTGAGGGGCTTGGCCTGGCCGGCACGGCTAGGTGGAGTTCGTCGAAGACCGCAGGTGCCTGAACTGGCCGGTTTGGCAGATCAGACTTAATGGTGATGACACCAGCCTGCGCAGGCGGTGCCCCCGGCCCGGGCTGTGTCCGGGCAGGACACCATGTGTTTAACAAGTGGTTTGGAGTAAATGTTTCATGAGTCTCAGCATTGAGCAGAAAAAGGCGGTTGTCAGCGAGGTGTCGGAGGTTTTCAACTTGGCACAAGCAGCGGTACTGGCCGAGTATCGTGGCCTCAGCGTCGAGCAGATTACCGAGCTTCGTGCTCAAGCCCGTGAGAACGGTGTCGAGGTCAGGGTGGTCAAGAATACACTGGCCAGGCGCAGTGTGGCCGGGACCAGTTTCGAATGCCTCAGTCAACACTTCACAGGGCCGGTTCTGATCTCCTCTTCGGGTGATCCAGTCGCCGTTGCCAAGGTGGTCAGCGATTTTGCCAAGAGCAACGATGCTCTGAAGATCACTGTCGGTGTGATGAACGGCAACCTGATCGACCAGAGCACGGTACAGGCACTGGCGAAGCTGCCGTCCCGAGAAGAACTGCTGGCGACCTTGGTTGCAACGATGCAGTCGCCCCTGGTGAAGTTTGTTCAGACGCTGAACGAGGTGCCGGGAAAACTGGTTCGCACGCTGGCGGCTGTTCGCGATAGCCAGGAATCACAGGCGGCTTAATAGGCCGTTGAAGATTCATGTTACAACATCACTTTATTTTGCGTAGGAGAAACTGCAATGTCCCGTGAAGAAGTATTAAATGCAATTTCTGAAATGTCAGTTCTGGAACTCTCTGAGCTGATTAAGGATATGGAAGACAAGTTCGGCGTATCCGCGGCAGCTGCGGTTGCCGTCGCGGCTCCAGTCGCTGGTGGAGCAGCTGAAGATAGCTCGTCAGAAGAGCAGACCGAGTTCGATGTCATCCTCTCTTCGTTCGGTGAGAAAAAGGTGGGCGTCATCAAGACGGTCCGTGCCCTGACCGGTCTTGGCCTCAAAGAAGCCAAGGACTTGGTCGAGTCTGCGCCGGCAGCGATCAAGGAGGGCGTGAACAAGGACGAGGCCGAAGATGTAAAAAAACAGCTCGAGGAAGCGGGCGGGTCTGTTGAGGTTAAGTAAAGCTGGCCCGGACAGTTCGATAGCGGTGTACCCGGTTTCGGGGATGGTTCAAAAGCTGGCATCACTGGCTGCTGGCTTCCGATCCCTGTTCGTCCGCAAAACGGTCGTTCGGCACACGCGTCGAAGGCTTCAGCCATCTCATTATTGAATCGCGAGAAATCAATGACCTACACATTTACTGAGAAAAAGCGGATTCGCAAGAGCTTCAGCAAGCGGTCCGGTTCCGGATCAGCGCCGAATCTGCTGGAAATCCAGAAGTCTTCCTATCGAAAGCTGCTGCAGGAGGGTGTTGCACCGATGCAGAGGATCGATCAGGGACTGCAGGCGGCTTTCAAATCGGTGTTCCCGATTGAAAGCTACAGCGGCGCAGCTTCGCTCGATTTTGTGGCTTATCGCCTCGGTCAGCCGGTTTTTGACGTGCGGGAGTGTCAGCAGCGCGGTTTGATTTATTCTGCACCGCTCTACGCGATTCTCCGCCTGATCGTTTTTGAGAAAACTGAATCCGGTGGCGCAAAGACCATTCACGACGTCAAGGAGCAGGAAGTCTATATGGGCGAGATGCCATTGATGACCGAGAACGGCACGTTCGTCATTAATGGTACCGAACGGGTCATCGTCTCTCAGCTGCACCGCTCTCCAGGTGTGTTCTTCGACCACGACAAGGGCAAAACCCATTCTTCCGGCAAGCTCTTGTTCAACGCCAGGGTCATCCCATACCGCGGGTCGTGGCTGGACTTCGAGTTCGATCAGAAGGATCTCCTTTTCGTCCGTATAGACCGGCGCCGCAAACTGCCGGGAACCATTGTTCTGCGGGCACTCGACTACTCTACAGAAGAGATTCTGAGCTTGTTTTTCGAGTTCGACCAGATTTCGTTACTGCCAGAAGGTGCCCGGATTGCACTGGTCGCTGACCGGTTGCGCGGAGAAGAGCTGGACTTCGATCTTGTCGGGAATAAAGGTGCTGTATTGATCGAGGCCGGCCGGCGCATTACAGCCCGCCACATCCGTGAGCTCATGAAAGCAGGCATTGAGCAGCTGCAGGTACCGGACAGTTTTCTGATCGGCAGGTCCTTGGCGAAGGACATCGTTGACATCGCAACGGGAGAAGTCCTGGCAGAGGCAAATGAACAGATCTCAACCGAGATCTTGGAGAAACTGCGATCTGCCGAGATACTTGAACTCGAGACGATCTATACCAATGACTTTGATCACGGCCCGTATGTTTCAGATACCCTCAGGGCTGATACCAGCCGTACGGCCCTCGAAGCCCAGGTGGAGATCTACCGGATGATGCGGCCTGGCGAGCCTCCGACAAAGGACGCCGCCGAACAGTTGTTCCGCAATCTGTTCTTCAATATCGACCGGTACGACCTTTCGGCAGTCGGGCGTATGAAGCTGAACCGCCGGTTGGCGCGCAGCAGTGATGAGGGACCTGGAATCCTAAGTCAGCAGGACATCGTTGACATCATTAAGACACTGGTGGAGCTGAAAAATGGCCACGGTGAGACCGACGATATTGACAACCTCGGTAACCGACGCGTGCGCTCCGTTGGAGAACTGGTCGAGAACCAGTTCCGCATCGGACTTGTTCGGGTTGAAAGGGCCGTACGGGAACGCTTGTCAATGGCCGAGTCAGAGAACCTGACACCACAGGACCTGATCAATGCTAAGCCGGTT
>CAZEKE010000218.1:0-5930 GCA_964512815.1 uncultured Acidiferrobacteraceae bacterium | reverse complement strand
GCGTTCAACAGTTTTCCCCTGATGGCGGGCAAGTGGCTGCCTTCGGGGTATCTGGCGGTCGAACCCATTTGGCGGAACTTCTTCGAGACCATTCCGACGGTTCAGTTCAACCACCGCTGGTTGGCCGTTGCGACCTATGTTGTGATACTCGTGTTCGTGGCCAGAGGTTGGCAGGATGCAATCCTCGCCCGCTACCGCACTGCCCTGGCACTATTTGCCGGAGTCGCGACGCTGCAGGTGGTACTCGGTATCCTGACTTTACTGATGCATGTGCCGGTGATTCTCGGTGCCGCTCACCAGGGCAGTGCGCTGCTGCTTTTTACCGTTGCGTTGTACGTGGTGTTCGTGAGCCGGCACACCCCGGCGGGTGAGCTATAAGATAAGAAGAGGCCGAGAGTCAGCCGAGGGGTGTTGTAAGTTCAGGCGCTGAGGCGCTGCTTGACAGCGCTGCTGACTGATCCCATGTCGGCGCGGCCCTGGATTTTTGGCTTCAGCCATCCCATGACTTTGCCCATATCGCGTTGGGACGTAGCGCCGGTTTCACTCATGGCCTGCTCCAGCAGCTGCTGGATTTCTAAACCATCGAGCTGTTTCGGGAGATAGACCTCCAGTACCTTGATCGTCTGGGCCTCGCTGTCGACAAGATCAGACCGGTTGCCACGCTTGAACTGTTCGATCGCATCGTGGCCCTGCTTGATCATTTTCTGAACGATGGCAAGAACGCCGTCGTCGTCCAGTTCAATCTGCTCATCGACTTCGCGGCGTTGAATGGCAGCACGCAACAGTCGCACGGCCTCCAGCCGCGTCTGGTCCTTGGCGCGCATGGCCTCTTTCATATCGGCCAAAATTCGGGCTTGCAACGACATGCTGAACTGACGGTGGAGTGGTCAGACGGGATTACAGCTTAGTAGTGGCGGGCTCTTCTGGGGTCCTGGCGGCTTACTCGCTTTTTCTCGCGTTTGACCGCGGCGGCTCCGGCGCGTTTGCGTACCGTGGTGGGTTTTTCGTAATACTCACGACGGCGTGACTCGGTGAACACACCGGCTTTCTCGCAAGCTCGCCGGAATCGACGCAAAATCACGTCGAAAGGCTCGTCCTGTCTGACCTTCACATGGGGCATAAGCTGGAAATTTCCTGACCTGTTGTCGGCAGAAATGGCCGGCAATTCTACCTTTTGATGCTTTGGAAGTACATCACCCGCCACGCTGGAGGGGAATTCCCCGTTTCAGTACCGAGAGCGGTGTAGTTCCGGACCTATAATCCCTGGCGCCCGCAATGTTCTGTCTTCGCCCGACGGAACCCCGCAGGCCGTAGAAAATCAGAAAAATATGGGTTCATACGAATGAAGGTCCTTGGTATAGAAACGTCCTGCGATGACACCGCTACAGCGATTTATGATTCTGAATGCGGCCTTGAGGCTCATCTGCAATTGTCGCAGGTCGAAAGCCACCGTCCTTACGGTGGGGTGGTGCCTGCGCTCGCCGCGCGGGATCATGTGCGTGTGCTCAGGCCCCTGGTCGAGCAGGTTATGACCGATGCCGGGGCGGAACAGTGCGCAATCGATGCGGTAGCCTACACAGCAGGACCGGGCCTTGCCGGTGCTCTGCTGGTGGGGGCTTCACTGGGACGCAGTCTAGCGTGGGCGCTGGATGTCCCGGCCGCCGGAATACACCACATGGAAGGTCATCTGCTGGCACCGATGCTGGAGGATGACCCGCCCGGGTTCCCGTTTGTGGCGCTGCTTGTTTCCGGTGGGCACACCCTGCTGGTCGATGTCCGGGCGATCGGGCAGTACCGCCTGTTGGGCACCACCCTGGATGACGCGGTCGGTGAGGCTTTCGACAAGACCGCCAAGTTGCTGGGCTTAACTTATCCTGGTGGACCGTCGATTGCCGCAGCGGCGCAGGAAGGGACGCCCGGTCGCTTTAAGTTTCCACGGCCAATGACTGACCGGCCCGGACTGGATTTTAGTTTCAGCGGCTTGAAGACGTTTACCCGCAACTCGGTTCCAGCGGGCGTGCTTGATGAGCAGACCGTGGCGGATATTGCCTTCGCTTTCCAGGATGCTGCAGTCGATACCCTGGTGATCAAATGTGCTCGGGCAATGGAGACCACAGGACGGCAGAGGCTGGTGGTCGCCGGCGGTGTCGGCGCAAACCGGGAACTGCGTCGTCGTTTGCGGAATCTAGGCGATGAGTGTGATTTCCGGGTCTATTACCCACGGCCGGAATTCTGTGTCGACAATGCGGCGATGATCGCCTATGCCGGCTGGGTGCGTCTGGAGGGTGTGCAAAACGATGACCTGGACTTTTCAGTCCGGCCGCGTTGGCCGCTGACTGATCTGTCACCGGTCGGCTGAATCATTGCTCAGCTCTTTTTGCCGATTTTGGGTTCCTTGCCCGCAATAAGCCGGCCGATGTTCTTGCGATGGCGCAGGAAAAGCAGGACAGCAAGGATTCCTCCCAGCCCCACGTAGGACCACTCACCTGACAGCCACCAAGCATAGAGCGGCGTGGCTGCTGCCGCAATCAGGGCTGCCAGGGAGGAGTAACGGAATACCAGTGCTGCCCCCAGCCAGGTGCCGGCCAATAATGCCCCCAATTGCCAATCGATTGCGGTGAGAACGCCAAAGGCAGTGGCCACACCTTTACCGCCCTCAAAGCGGAAGAATATGGGCAGCAGGTGACCCAGAAAAGCACCGAGTGCAGCCAGTGCCGGAAGCGAAGGGTCGTCGACCAGTCCGCGTGCTACGACAACAGGGATCACACCCTTGGCGATGTCGCCGACCAGCGCGAGTGCGGCGCCGGTCTTGCTGCCCAGACGCAGTACGTTGGTGGCACCGGGATTGCGGGAGCCTTCGGTACGGGGGTCCGGGAGTCCCATCAGCCGAGAGACGAGAATGGCGCTTGAGACAGATCCGATCAGATAGGCGGCGAGTGGTATGAGCAGATAAAGCATCACAGTTTGCTTTCGACAAGACCGGAGAACAAGGGCGGTCAGTATAATCCGAGGTGCGGAGAATTCGTCAGGAAAGCCTAGTGGATATTGTCTTTTTGCATGATTTGGAAGTGGAATGCGTCATCGGAGTCTGGGAGTGGGAAAGGCGTATTAACCAGAAGGTCATCATTGACCTCGATATGGGCTGGGACATAGGCCCCGCCGCAGCTAGCGACGCCCTGAAGGACACGCTCAGCTACAAGGATGTCGCTAAGCGGGTTACGGCCTTTGTTCAGGACGCCAGGGCCAACCTGGTTGAGAGCCTCGCGCAGGGAATTGCAGATATTCTCCTCGGCGAATTCGGCGCGCAGTGGTGTAGGGTGCGGGTGAACAAACGCGGCGCGGTCACAGGCGCCAGAGACGTCGGTGTGATCATTGAACGGGGAGTGTGTTGAATGGTCAGTGTCGCTGTCAGCATCGGCAGCAACATTGATCGAGAGAAGAACATCCGGGCGGGGCTTACGGCATTGGGTCGGGTCTACGGCCCGTTAAGCCTGTCATCTGTTTACGCCAATCCTGCGGTGGGGTTTGAAGGACCCGAATTTTTCAATCTAGTGGCCGTCTTTGAGACCTATCAATCTGCTGTCGAGATCGTCGCCAGCCTGCGGGGTATTGAAGCCGAACAGGGCCGTGTGCGAACCGGTAATGCGCTGGGCTCACGGGAACTCGATCTGGACCTGCTGCTCTACGACGATGCTGTCCTGTATAGCGAAGGGCTGGATGTGCCTCGGGAGGAAATTCTCCAAGAGGCCTATGTACTGAAGCCTTTGAGTCAAATTCTGCCGGAGCATCGCCACCCTGTAACCGGAGAGTGCTATGCCACGCTCTGGGAAAAGATGGCGTCAGCTGCCGGCGAGCGGCTGGAAGAAGTACCGCTCAACCTTGAAGTGGCAGTCGACTAGGCTGTTAGGGAACGATCGAGCGACCGCCATCGACATTGACGACCTGTCCGGTCAGGAACCCGGCATCGCGAATCAGAAAAAGTACCGTTCGTGCAATGTCCTCGGGTTCGCCGATTCTTTTCAGCGGTGTTCGGGAAATTAGACGCTGCTGGGCGATCTGGTCAGCGTCGCCATCCGGCCACAGGATTGCGCCCGGGGCCACGGCGTTGACCCGGATTTCAGGGGCGAGGTCTCGCGCCAGAGAACGGGTCAGGGCGATCAACCCCGCCTTGGCGGCATTGTAGACGGGGTGTGATTTGAGCGGTCGCTCGGCATAGATATCAACCAGATTGACGATGCAGCCGCCCGTCTCGGCCATTGCTCCAGCTGCAGCCTGGGCCAGAAAGTAGGGGGCCTTGAGATTGACACCGACAAGGTCCTCCCACTGGGCTTCGCTCGTTTCCCCGACAGGCGTTGGATAAAAATTCGAGGCGTTGTTGACCAGCACGTCGAGTCGTCCAAATGTCTCGGTTGTCTGGCCGACCAGTTTTTCGAGCTTTGCCAGTTCCCGCAGATCGGTCCCGATCAGCATCACCGATTCAGGTCGCACCTTGTGGAGTTCTACTTGCAGCGCGCGGGCATCTTCGGCCGAAGAATGGTAGTGAATGACGAGATTCATGCCCTCGGCGTGGAGAGCGCGGGCGATACTGGCGCCGATGCGAATCGCACCACCCGTAATCAAGGCGACCTTGTTTTTCAGCTGTTCGTCCTGGCTGTTCATACCGGATCGGAACTCCGGCCGGTTACAATGACAAGAATAGTACCAACCCTGGCGCCAGAGGTGCACCACTTGTGTCCATGACAGCGTTCGAGGTCACGCGCTCGGATCTTCCAGACCCCGATGAGGATGCGTTGTCGCAATCTGTAAAAGTCGCTTCGCGGGTACGCCAGGCCATTCAGGCCAGCGGCGGTGTGTTGCCGTTTGACCGCTATATGGACATGGTACTGTATGAGCCCGGGCTCGGCTATTACGTCTCCGGCACGCGCAAGTTCGGCCGAGATGGTGATTTCATCACCGCACCGGAAATAGGCGGGCTGTTCGGCCGTTGCCTGGCACGCCAGTGTGCCGACGTACTTAGAGACGTGTCACGGGGATCCCTGCTGGAGTTTGGCGCAGGTAGTGGGGCGCTGGCGGTGCAGGTGCTGGATGAGCTCGCTACTCTGAATATGCTGCCGGAAGCCTACTTGATCGTTGAGCTCAGCCCGGTACTCAGGGCCCGACAGAAACAGGCCCTCGAGCCTTTCATGGGAAGGGTACCCGTCCACTGGCTGGATGCGCCGCCCGAAACCGGTTTCCGGGGCGTGGTGCTGGCCAACGAGGTCCTGGATGCCATGCCTGTCACCCGCTTCCAGGTCCGGGGCAATGCCGGCATCGCCGCTGGGGTGAGGGAGGATACTCAGGGATTCAGTTGGGATTTTGACGGACCCACGGATCCGTCAGTGGAATCGGTGATCCGGCGGTACGGCCTGGGTGAGGGTTATACCAGCGAGATCAGTCCCAGGAGTGCGGCTTGGATGCAGACTATCGGCCGGTGCCTTGAGGCCGGGCTGCTGTTGGTAATCGACTACGGCTACCCCGGCGCTGAGTACTATCATCCGGAACGCGCCGACGGTACCTTGATGTGTCACTACCGCCATCGTGCTCACGGTGATCCTTTCCTCTATCCCGGTCTGCAGGATTTGACAGCGCACGTTGATTTCTCCGCGATGGCTCGTGCGGGTCTAGCTGCCGGCCTGGAACTCGCCGGGTTTACCAGTCAGGATGCTTTCCTGCTTTCAATGGGTATTCTTGATCTCGTCGGTGACAATCCTGAGAACGCGACACAGCTCAGACAGGTCCAGGAGCTGAAACAGTTGACATTGGGATCGGAGATGGGCGAGTCCTTCAAGGTGTTCGCCATGGTGAGAAATACCGACCGCTCGCTTGCTGGCTTCTCCCTCAGGAACAGGGCCGCTTCGCTGTGATTGACGCCCCGCAGGCCCTATGGCTGG
>CAZEKE010000217.1:0-3463 GCA_964512815.1 uncultured Acidiferrobacteraceae bacterium | reverse complement strand
CCGGGGGGTGCTCAGGCCAAGGCACTGGGCCGATTCGACGTATTCTTTGCGACGCTCAGTAAGCGCGACGCCCCGCGCCGTTCGCGCATACAACGCCCATTGGACGATGACAAGGGCCAGCATCACATTGAAAACACCCTTCCCCAGGATAGCAAGGAGAATCAGCGCAATCAGGATGGTTGGAAAGCTAAGTTGCAGGTCAACCAACCTCATGATTACGGTATCGGTCCGTCCGCCATAGTAGGCCGCACACAGCCCGAGAATTGTACCGATGGTCAGTGCGATGACCACGCTTGAAAGTGCCACACTCAGGCTGATCCTCAGTCCGTAAAAGATCCCGCTCAGCATGTCCCGCCCTTGGTCGTCCGTGCCGAGCCAGTAGGTCATCAGTTTCTTCTGGGTGCCGCCTGCCATCACCACCCTGAACTGGCCCACATCGGCCGAAGTCCTGGGTAAGGTGAGGATCAGTTCCCGGGCATCATTCGGAGACACTCTCCAGATATTTCTGAATTTGTCCTTCTTACCCAACGACAATGTACTGCCTTTGGGCAATCTTTCCAGGTTGACCGTTTTCAGCGGGTCCAAGTGCCCATTAGGAGCCGGCATTATTCTGACCGTCCACTGATGGGCATTACCCGCCTGGGGTTGAAGAACGATCTCAGCAGCATCAGATGATGTGTCACCGCTGCGATCCGTAGGCGTAACCGATGCTTCCGGTACACCGGATTCCTTTAGACCTGACAGTGATACCTTCAGGCTGAGCGTTGCCAACTTGGAGAGTTTCGGAGACCCGGGCTTAAGCCGCCCATCCTTGATGTCAATCACCCGCAGGTCGTAAGGGTCCTGGGGGGAAATCAAAGGCGCGGTAATCGCAATGATGACTATCGCCAAGAGCACGCACAACGCGGCTACGGCGACTGGGCTTTTGAAAAACTGCTGCCTGACATCCCGGAACGGGGAGATGGTTTCAGTACCCGACACCATGCTCCCCACGTTGGATTTTTTTCGGGCATTCATGGTCAGGAGGAACTTTTGTCGCTGTCCAATCGGATTCTGGGATCAATCACCGAATACAACAGGTCAACGATCAGATTGATCGTAATAAACAGAAACACCACGATGACCAGATAAGCAAGAATCACTGGCCGGTCGAGAATATAGACGGAGTCGATGATGAGTTTTCCCATACCAGGCCAGGAGAATATGGTTTCAGTTACTACCGAATAAGCGATCAGACTGCCGAACTGGAGACCGACGATGGTGATCAGGACCACCAGCGTATTCTTGAAAATGTGGACATAGACGATGCGCTTTCGGCGAAGGCCCTTTGCGCGTGCGAACTTCACATAATCCAGAAGGACGATCTCACGCACGTTGGCTCGAATGAGTCGAATGATCAGCGTGCATTGCGCCAGCGCGAGGTTGATTGCCGGCGTGATGATGTGTGACCACCCGTCAGCAGTCCACAAACTTGACGTGATTCCCATCACGGTCTTGATCTCGCCCCGCCCGCCTGATGGAAGCCATGCCAGACTGACGGCGAGAACAAAAATCAGCATGATGCCCTGCCAGAAATTTGGAATG
Organism: uncultured Acidiferrobacteraceae bacterium; assembly: GCA_964512815.1. Lineage (GTDB taxonomy): Bacteria > Pseudomonadota > Gammaproteobacteria > Arenicellales > UBA868 > UBA9619. The sequence continues at coordinate 1,879 of CAZEKE010000217.1, read as the reverse complement.
CTGACGCCGACGATAGAAGCCCCCATGATGGTTTTAGATGCGGTTTTTTCCGGATGAAGCCCAGCGTACATTCCCAGTGGAATTCCAAGAATCAAGGCCATCAGCATAGCAACGGTTACCAGTTCGATCGTGGCCGGCATCCGTTGCAAAACCAGCTTGAGCGCGGGTTCACTGAATGCGAATGATCGTCCCAGGTCCCCCTGGACGAGCTTGGAGAGGTATACGAGAAACTGTTCCCAGAGCGGCTTATCAAGACCCAGGATCTTTACCATCCGGTCAAACTGGTCCTGATCCGCTTCCGTTGAAACGAGGATATCGACCGGATTGCCGATGACATAAATGCCGACGAAAACCAGGGCAGTGACGATGAAGATCACGCCTATGCTCTGCAAGAGCCGTCTAAAGATATACAGGGGCATGAGCTAGTGGACACTGTACAAAGCGGTCGCAACTGACAAAGAAGGTGCCTGGGCAATGCATCGCACTGCCCAGGCCGGGAGATATTGTAATGGCTTACTTTTTATTTAAGTACTCAGCGAGTGTTGATTCATCAGCTCGAGGTGTGAATTCCAGTCCTTTACGTGCGGCCCAACAGGCAACCTGATAATGAGTCGGAATAATCGGCACATCCGCCATAGCGACTGCGACAGATTCCTGAAGCAGTCGCTCATACTTCTCCATGTCGACCGTACTCAGAGCGCTCTCAATCAGCCGATTGAATTCGGGGTGTTCCCAACGGCCATAGTTGTTTCTGACCCCCTTTCGCAGAGCAGGACCGATGACGGCAGATGCCTCTCCAGTCGACATGCCCCAGCCGATCAAAGCCATTGTCATCTCATGTTTCCGGAGCTTCCCGTAGTATCCTGAAACAGGCTGAGTCACCACTTCAACATCCACACCGATCCGGCTCAACATCTGACCGATGGCCTGTGCCTGTTTGTCATCATTGATATAACGATCGTTGGTGGCATGGATCGTCAACTTGAATCCATCCCCGTACCCTGCCTCCGCCATCAGCGCTTTGGCCTTTCCGATGTCATGCTCAGGCATCGGAATGTTCGGGTTGTGTCCGCCAAAACCTTCACCCGCGATCTGGTTTGCCGGAACCGCCAGACCCGTCATGACTTGGTCAACAATAGAATCCCGGTCGATCGCCAGATTAAAGGCCTGTCTGACCCGCAGGTCACGCAGGGGGTTCTTGATCTGGCTGCCATCTTTGGCGGTGATGTGATCGGCGTACTCCCGTGAGACATCGAGCGACCAGTACATTATCCGGGACGTCTGGTCACAGCTGACATTGATGTTCGGATTCTCATCAAGATTGGCCACATCGGTCGTCGGTACCGAAGCGATCATATCCACATCGCCGCTCAATAATGCTGCCACACGGGCTGGACCACTAGTAATCCATCGAATGGTGACGTTATCCCACTTCGGTGTGCCGCCCCAGTAGTCCTTATTCGCTGTATAGGTGATGTGATCACCCGCAACGAATTCAACAAATTTATAGGGCCCCGTACCATAAAGCATCTTCCCATTGTTAAATTCACTGGGATCGGTCTCCAGACCAACGGTGTGGCTGACGATTGGCACGGCAGACAAAGACCTTGGCAGGAGCGGATACGGTGTCTTTGTATGGATATGAACCGTGTGATCGTCAACCACTACGACCTTCGCTATCTTTTTTGTTCGACGTTTGTAAGTAGATGGCGAGTTAGGAACGTTTGGCACCAGTTCATAGGTGAAAGCGACGTCTTTGGCTGTAAATGGGGTGCCGTTATGGAATTTGACCCCTTTGCGTAGTTTGAATTCCCAAACCAGTGGATCGTCTGTAGGCTGCCACGATTCTGCGAGAGCTGGCGTAGGTCTAATTTTTTCA
>CAZEKE010000216.1:0-12983 GCA_964512815.1 uncultured Acidiferrobacteraceae bacterium | reverse complement strand
GTATACTTTACCAAAAGAAGTATACACTGATTTATATACAGCCATTGTGCCCATGCAAGTCATGCCGTCCATGAGAGCCATGATGACGGCTGGGCCAGCGTTGGAGCGTAATCACATTGCGGCATACAACTGTAGCTAATTACCAGTTGATAGTCCACGTTCATTTGATGAATGTTTATACATTCTCATGCATGGTACTGGTGTAGGTTTTAGCGTAGAAAGGCAGTTCATAAATCAATTGCCTACTATTCCAGATACATTTGAAACGAGTGAAACGTGTATTATTGTTCAAGATAGTAAGGAAGGATGGTTTAGAGCATTTAAGGAGTTGATTAATCTTTTGTATGCTGGACAAATTCCACAGTGGGATATGTCTAAGATAAGACCTCAAGGTGCTAAGTTAAAAACCTTTGGTGGTAGAGCAAGTGGCCCAGAACCTTTAAACGAACTATTTAAGTTCACTAGCAACATGTTTAGAAACGCTAGAGGACGTAAGCTCAACAGCTTGGAATGCCATGATCTCATGTGCAAGATAGCTGATGTAGTTGTCGTTGGTGGAGTTCGTAGGTCTGCGCTCATCAGTTTATCTAATCTTAGTGATGATCGTATGAGACATGCTAAGAGTGGTGATTGGTGGAATACAGAACCACAGCGTTCCTTCGCTAATAATTCAGTAAGCTACACAGATGGATTAGATACGGGATCGTTTCTGCGCGAATGGAGTTCACTATATGATAGTAAGTCTGGTGAGCGCGGAATCTTTAATCGTAAAGCCGCACAAGCACAAGCCGCTAAGTATGGACGCAGAGAAGCAGACATAGAGTATGGCACTAATCCGTGCAGTGAAATCATACTACGTCCTAAACAGTTCTGTAATTTAAGTGAGGTTGTTGTACGTGCAGAGGATACACCCGAAACACTACAAAGAAAGATTGAATTAGCAACTATACTAGGCACAATTCAATCGTGCTTCACTGACCTAAAAGGATTAGGCAGACAGTGGACTAAGAATACAGAAGAAGAAAGGCTGTTGGGTGTATCTCTTACAGGTATACTGGACAATGCCATGTTAGCAAATAAAACGAAAGATAGTCTTCCTGCGCTGTTAGGCAGTCTTAGAATGACAGCCGTTAGTACCAATCATAAGTGGGCTTCTAAGTTTGGCATAGAATCGTCTGCCGCTATAACGTGTGTTAAGCCTAGTGGCACTGTAAGTCAACTGGTCGATGCCGCTAGTGGCATACATCCACGACATTCGGAATACTATATCAGAACTGTACGTGCAGATAAGAAAGACCCACTTACTTTGTTTATGACAGAGGCTGGGTTTCCAGTGGAAGATGAAAATAAAAAACCAGAGACAACGGCAGTGTTTTCATTTCCAGTTAAAGCGCCAAAAGGTGCTATAACAAGACATGACATGACTGCCATCGAACATCTGGAGATATGGAGAATATACGCTGAACATTGGTGCGAACACAAACCATCCATAACTGTTAGCGTAAAGGAGAATGAATGGTTAGAAGTTGGTGCTTTTGTATACAAGCACTTTGATCATATGTCTGGTGTTAGTTTTCTTCCAATGTCTGAACACATATACGAACAAGCACCATATCAGGACTGCACTAAAACGGAATACGAAAAATTGCTAAACAGTATGCCGCGCAGTATAGATTGGAAGAAACTTGGTGACTATGAACGTGACGACAATACGCTGTCCTCACAGACATTAAATTGCGTAGGCGACTTCTGTGAAGTTGTTGATCTCGTATAATGCGAAAATCATCGAACACATACAACCCTACGAAGAAATTTAAGAGGCGGCATAAGCCTAAATTTCTACGTCATAGAAAGAAATTAGGGCCGAAGTCTTCTTGGAGGCACAAATGATAGGTAGAATATACTATTTCTATTTGCTGGGCCATACAGCCCCGTACAGAGGAAAGTGGTTCTTTCGGGTATGTTACCCTATAAAGTACATCAAACTCCTCTGTATGCGCCTCACAGGAAGACTTTTTCGTAAAAAGGAGCAGTAGTATTAGTAAAAAACTAGCAACATTGGTCAAATTGCATATCGGCTTAGATAATGAGGGATTTATACGTATATCAAAGGATACCGTCAATCCAGAGCAGTTACGTGTGCTATTTGAAGAGGAACTTCCAGATTGGGAAGATGGGAATGTCGTTGTTCGATACACAGAACACATACAAAAAAATCTCGCTGAACTACTTGAGAACAGCGAGAAGATGTTTAACCTAACAGATTTATTTTAAGACGATATAAGTTTAGATATTACCCATATCACCGCACTTCCGATAACGCCCAGAACAGAAGCAGCGCCGAATACGAGCGCCCTATCGTGTTCTAACTTAGATACTCGATTTGAAGTTTCTTTTAGAATTTGTTCAAAGCGGTGATTCTCTTCTAGTAGGCTATCAACTTTACTTTCCAGTCGTCCTAGTACTCTGTATATTTGTGGAAACTCTGTATCTTCTGCCATACTAAATCACCCGCCTAACTTAAAAAATGTCGTTCTGTTTGTTTCATCAACTTTAGTTTGTCAGACCATTCGGCCAAACCTGCTTTTTTAAGTTCTGCTTCTAGTTGTTGTTGCTCTCTTCGTTTTGATCTACTAATACGTTGTCTTCCTCTAGGACTTTCTGATCTCAAGGAATTTAATTTGCTAAGATTAAGTGTCGTTTGATCGTTAGGTTTTCCGTATTGTAAAAGATGTGAAACTTGTTCTACAGAAACTTGTCCTTCATTTTCAGGGTCTTCAAACCATCTTTCTGCTTCAGGAACAGTTACACCAGCAACAATAGCCACGGCTCTTAAAGCTGCTGGCATATTTTTTCTTAAAATTTCCGGTCTAACAAATCTTGGATCAAAAGTTAACATAAGTAGTCTAGCTGAAGCCTCATTAGTTAACACTTGATTTATACCAGCAGCTTGTTTTTTTCTTATTTCGTTAATTCCTGCCTCACCAACAAGATATCTCATACTTACAACGCCTCTCTGTACAGCGTATATACGAGAAATAATAGACTTGAGAGGCATACTTGTAGGCATTGTTCCCACTGTAGTACGTGATCCTCCTTGAAGCCATGATGTAGCTTCTGTGGCTATTCCTGCTTGGGAAGCTTGTTCCAAAATAGTATTTGCTTCGTCGCTAAATAGAGCAGGAAGCGTATCAGTTCCTTCTCTAATCTTTTTTGTACTATCCAGAAGTTCTCGTAACCTTCCAACATCTAACGAATTTTCTAATGCCCAAGCACCATCTAGTAAGTATTTATGGTCACTCTTAGAAAGTACCTCATTTGAAATACCATTTATTAAAATTTTTCGTAAATTATTAAATACTGCTTCTCCTTGCGGTCCTTCAAATCCATTCGTCATTATGTAAAGAGCTTCATACGGAGTTACAACTAATTCGTCTATTTTCTTTACATCCTTTGTTAGGATATTTGCTGCTCTATCAGTTGCTTGTAGATTAGCATGTTTTGCTTTTACTAATTGTTGTAAAATAGAAGCTTGAGTTTCTGACAAATTATCTAATCTTGTAAATTGGGTTGGAGTAAAAAAGAACTCTGATATCGCTTTTACACCTTCTACATTAGCATTTAGACTACCTATTAGTCTAAATATACTTTGATTATCATTTTTTTGTTTAGAAGTCAGTAGTTCGTTAAGGATATTTTGTATATCTTTTGATGCTGAACGACCTGCCTCATCTTGTGCATAATTTTTCTTAATTAAACTATCATAATAATTTCCAATGAGTTCAGTTACGCCTTTTCCTCTTTTCTTCAGCATATCTACAAAGAATGGTGTTTCTAATAATTTATCTAATGCTTCTATATTAACCGCATTATTTTTTATTTTTCTACGAAGGGTATCCAAAATGAGTTCTTCCATTTCTAGAGTATCTTCGGGATTTCTTAATTTGTATATTACTTCACCAGTTTCCTTATCTATTTGAGGAGCCTCTTTAATTATTCTTTCTAATATTTTCATATTCGCTACAGTAGCGCGCCTATCATTAATTAATTCTTCTATTATTTGTTCTGGATTAATAAGTGGCTCACCTCTTGGTGTTTTATCTAAAGCTTTTCCAACTGCCCCTCTTTTATATTTATCTGCAAAATCGGGGTATGATTTAACGGCCCTTCGATATGCATCCACAACTTTTTTATCAAGAATAGAGCCATCTACGGTTTTATCTCCCACTTGTGGCTTAAAACCAACTAATACATTTTCATATATCAACTCTTGAAGTCTAGAGTATTTATACGACTCTGATGTTCCAAGTGTTTCTGTAGCTCTCTTTCCCAAATGAGACATTAAGCTTTTTACATCTCCCATTTTTATTTTTGTAGGAATAATGTCAAGTTGTTCTGCAATTTCTACAAGAACTTGCTTTTGTTGTTCAGGTGTTCCCGCTGCATCTAAATTAGTTGTTATCATCCTAATAATCTCATCTCTATTAGGAATCTGTGCATCATCAAATCTATTTACAGAAGCATTTGCAATATCTATAACTAACTGATTAATATCTAACTTATCTGCTGCTGCTTGTTTTAAGTCTGTAATTATATTTCTAAGCTTTCCCCTTCCTATGCCTTCTTTGATTATACTTTGAATAGAAGCAAGTTCAGCAGGATCAAAAAATTCTGTTTCCAAAGCTTCAATAAGATCGTCTGCTCCAAATTCATGTTCAAAGTCTACTGCTGTCCAAAGTTCCTTCATAATTTTGTAATCGTCACGTTTAAGTTTTTTAACTAATTCCGAAGCTCTAGCGGCTGCATCTCCAACAACAATTGGTTTATCTGGTGTAAGACCAGCTTCCGCATTTTGTTTTATTTCTGTAGGTTCTAAGTCTTTTATAAGTTTCTCTTCAAGTTGCGTTCTTTGTATTTCAATTCTACTTATTTGTGATTTTGCTTCTATAGATTCGGCCATATCTATGTTTTGTGCTATAAATTCTCTAGTTTCTTCAGACATATCAGTATCAGCATCTAATACCTGTTTAGCTTTTTCTACATGCTTAGTTATAGCCATTCTTAGCTTATTAGAATTTTCGTCAATTCTAATCATTTCATCAGTCTCTGTTATTCTTTGCCACAAACTTCCAAAATAACCTTTTTTACTTTTTGCCGTTTGCACTTTAAAGTCTGTTAATCTTGCTAATTCTAAAACATTATCCAGAAAAATACCAATATCTACGCCATTCTTTCGTGCTTCCAATACAATTGGATTTAGAGCATCAAAATTTGCTTCAGCAGACATGAGTAACTGGTTTTTAATATCTTCTGGCAAACTCTCTAAATATTTTACAAAACGACCAAAATTTTTACCAAACTTATTTAATGTTAAAGCATCTGCTTTTAAATCATCTAAATCTCCTGATGCTTTAGCTTGCTGTATCTCAGCGTCTGAAAAACCTGTAGCTCTTAAATATGCATACGTTCTTTTAAATCCTGCTCCTTCGGATAATTCACGAATAGGTAAACCGTCAGAACCTAATTTTACTTCTCCACCTGCTGTTTTTCTACCTGCTAGTACATCTATCGTATGATACATATAAGCTAATGCTCTGAAAGAGTGTTTTCCTTTAACATCTTTAAAAATACGAGCAGGGCTGAACATAGCTCCACCAAATCCACCCATCATCTCATATCCAAACTGCATTGACAAGATACCACTATTAAGTGGAACGCCTTCTTCATTTTTTTGTTGTAGCCAAGTGTTTATAGCATTAAAACCAGTTGCAAAACCAATAGCCATCTCCATATCTCTTAACTTATATGCAGCATATACTTTCGGATCATGGTGTCCTTTTCTTATCAATTCTAATTTTAGTTTTGCGTCTTTAATAGGTATATTTAATGCTTTTGATAACTCATCAGCATCTTTAAATTCTACATTACTAATTCTACTATCTTTAGCTAATTTCATTCCTTTTCTAAATTTAATAAATGACAATGCTCTTGCAATAGGCATTTCTTCTCCAAACATTTCACCTACTCTTCCAAGAAAATATTCTTTAGAATTAATTCCACGCCACGTAGGAAGCTCGTTCATTGCTTCCTCCCACTCGTACATCCAATTATCCCATTCATCTTTAGACGCTTTAATCTCATCCTGTCGTCTAGCTAAACTTTTAAAAAATTTGTCTTTATCGTTATTAAATTCGTCTAAAATGACGGCTCTTGCTCCTTCATCTCGTTCATTTAGAAACCACTCCCATGTGCTAGGCCAACTAATAGCTAAGTTAGGTATTTCACTATAAGGAATAGAAGATAATCCAAAATATATATCTCCAACTAACTCTACTGGGTTTTGAATACCACCCCTAACAGCACTTCTAGAAAAAGCGTTAACAGCTCTTCCCGCTTTATATAAATTATTTATTCCTGCATCAACAGCAGCTTTCAATAAAGGTACGTTTTTTTCTGCGAAAGTACGTTCATCTCGTGACCTTCTAAAATTATACATTCCAATTCGTCTACCTCTACCTTTAGCTGGAAGATAGTATATTTGTTGATCTCCTAATAAAAGAGAAGATTCTGCGTCCTCCGTATTATCGTAACTACCTATATTATTTATAGTATTAATCTTACGGGCATACGCTTCCATTTCATAACGATAATCTTCATCTGATACATTGTAGTTGTCAAGAAGTTTTCCATGTTCTTCAAGCATGGCATTATAAACTTCTTCATCTAAAGGAGGTCTATTTTTATTTCTTGTTAATTTTTCATAAGTTTCTTGTTTTGTTCGTTTTGCCTCTTTTATTTCATCATCAGAGTATACATCATGTTCCGATATTCCTGCTGTTCTAAGAGGTAACTCAGAAAAATTTGTAGGGATGTTTTCTGTGCTAACAAGAGAAGGTTCAGGTTCACTATATGTCATACTTTCGGGCGGCTCTACAGTTTCCATAGATATTTGATCTTCCGCTTCTTCTTCTTCTTCTACTACATTAGGCCATACAGGTAGATTTACTTCAGGAAGATTAAAATTAGAAGGAACTTGATCCTCTGTAACAATAGTTGTATTTTGTTCAACCATTCTAGATACCTCCTTCTGGTATTATATTATAATTTTTAAGTTCATTCTGTACTATCTGTTCTCTTGGTATCCGTCCACCAAATCTTGTCATTAGTCTGTCAATATGCTCCTCAAAATCTCTCTCAGATATGTTTTTCTTTCTTGTAGTCTGTTGTGTTCCGCCAGTAGTAGCGCCATCTTCTGTTATTTTGGCTTCGTTTTGGACACGCCCCCTTCTTTCTTGTAGTCTATTATACGTATCTTTAATTTTTTCTCGCATAGCATTTCCTAATATTTTATTCTCTGGTTTCTGCATATCGGGAAATCTATGAACCATATTATCAACATATCCATCTATAGCGTGTTCTCTTACTGCTCTAAATGCTATTTCTTCAGCTTTTAATGTAGCCAAACTTCCTTGCGACAGTGATCTTGCTACTGCCTCAAAGTCCATATTGGATACACCCCGTCCTCCTGTTCCGCCTTGAATAAGTTTAGCTATACGGAAAATATTTTGTATTTTTAAATATTGGTATTCTACTTCCATTTGTATTAATTCATCAGTTACTTGGCCGTATCCTTTTATATTTTTTCCTCTATTCTCTTTAAGATTAGCAATAAATTTGTTTGATTCGGTAATAGAATTGTCTATAACTGATTTTAGATTATTTCCATGTTTATCTTGTGCATCATTAGCAATACCTACTTTAAAAGTATTTCTAACTGTATCTCCAAATCCTCCTTCTTCTGATACAAAGTTTTTAACGGTATCACTTAATCCAAGCGACTTCGCAGCAGAAGCGACTGTTTTAAAAACTTCTCTTACACCTTTTATATTTAAAGCGCCTGAAAGATTACTACCACCTATTACCTTCTGTAATCCTAAATTTAACTCTATTAACCTATCTGAATCATCAACGAGTTTACGTGAATCAATCAGAACATCCATTACTCTTGAAGCAGCGTCAGTGTGTTTTTGTGAAGGATTATGCCTATATGTCAATCCTCCTTCTTTTGTAACACCAAAAGTATAATTTGAAGTACCCATCACAACTGCCGATATAAAATCTAGTTGAGAAGAACTTGTAAATCTTCCTTGTTCATTCTTACCAGAAGTAATATCACGACTAATGTAATCTGTATTATACATTACATTTAAAAGCTCATCTCGTGCTTGTCTATATCCTTCTGATCCTTTATGTTGTAATCCAATTTGTTCTATCTTCTTATTTAGAAAATTCAAATTAGAGTGTACTTTCATACCATTTACAGACGCACTAACTATACCTTTAGGAATATATCTTCCAGTTTCTCGATTTAGTGATAGTGGACTTGAGCTTCCATATGCTCTTTGAATAATAGAGTTTGCTTCTGGACTAGAAAGGTTCTCTCCAGATTTTGTAGACGAATCAAAAAGAGCAAAGTATGCTTGTCCAGCATGTTGAAATCCGTGGTTCATAGATAACTCTGCTAATTGATGTAAATTTACAAAATCATCAGCCGTATATTGTCCCTCAAGAGGCGTATTATCTGGGCCAGATACTCTTCTTCCTACCAGCCTTCCTTGTGCAATGTATTGAGTAGCTTTAGTTAAAAGTTCTTCTGCTAACTTTGGATATTGTTGAAGTAATTCAGGTTTATCTAAGAGTTGTCTAGCATTTTGATTCAACCACGTAACATTAGAAAAAGCAGTGTCTCTAGTTCCAAATCTACCTGCTTGATCTTTATTATTATACTGTACAGAAAATCCCAGTTTTTTTGCATCTTCCCAATGATCAGGATCAATAGCACCAAACGCAAAATTTGGGTCTATGATATTTACGGCAGATTTCTTCTGATTTTTAAAGTTTTCTTTTTTCTGCCAATAGAGATGATCTTGGTGTCGTTTTCTATTATCCTCTGTTATATCCGCTATTTTTTTACGACGGGAGGCATCCGCTTTTATTCTAGCAGCATCTTCTCTGTTCCATTTATCTAATTTTTCTTCTAGAGCGCCTTGAAGGATCATAGAAGGCAATATTTTTACCATTATACAGCCTCCCCTTCTTCAGCTATAGGTACGGGAGAATCCATAGGCTGTTGCATAGTCATAAAACTACCTTGCTCCTCTTCAACAGGCATTGCTTCACCTCCTCTTTGCATTGATTCTAGTTCTGCAAAGAACTGCTCTAATTCTTCACCAGCACCTTCTGACTGTATTCTTTTCAATTTCTCTGGATTTTTTCTTTGCATTAAATCAACTATGTCTTCTTGTGACATATTACCTAATGATTTTTTCTCTGGAAAATTCATTATTTTTATATCATCTTCTAATATTCCATTTTCATCTGCTTGTGCATAGAACCATAATAGTAGAAGAGGATTTAGTTGCATTGCTACATCAGGCGTAAAAGCTCCTTTTGAAAAAGCGCCAAAAGTACACACATTGCACAAAGTTTCAAGATCGACTCCTGCATCTATCATGTTTATCATATCAGAGTATAAATCTTGATCTTTTTCAATTCCCTCCGTAATAGAATAAAAAGCATCATAGACATTATCTATTTTAGGAGGTTTAGTAAATGCATTATTTTCTAAAGGTTGAGTCAAGGACTCTCCCGGTACGGGTCTATCAAAAGTGTCAAATGCCATTACTTTTATACCTTTCTTAACTACTCATTCGTTCTTTTCTAGCTCTAACAGAACCACCTTTTTCGGCAGCAATAGCAGATATTTTATGATAAAATTTATTCATAGATTTTTCATGATCCTCATAAAGCTTACCTACAATAGCATCCGTTGGTCTTGATCCTTGTCTTGTTCCATACGATAATGGTTCTCTTTGAGTTCCTTGCCCACTAAGTAGTTTAGATCCATATTCTCCTGCTAGAATATCAAGTGGAGAAGCTGATGATCTACTTGAAGAACCGCCTGACCCACCACTACTACTTAAAGTCTCTTTACCAGCGCCTATAAGCGGTTTCAGTAATTTTCCTGCTGTACCAACAGTATCACCTAAATTAGAAAAAGCATCGACTGCTCCCCCAATCAAGTCTCCTGCGCCACCAACTACGCTACTAACTATATCGCCTACAAAACCAAACATATTAATGTATCCTTATATTTTATTAAAATAATCTATCAAGAAGATTTACACCAAATTTTCCAATCAAAGAATTTGTTTTAGAATCTTGCGCTCTATCTGCTAAATCAACAGAACGATTAAATGCTAGAGCAGAAAGAGTTAACGCCTGTTCTCTATGCTGTTCATTTTCAAACGATTGATTAGCCCATGCTGCTTCATCACGATACGCTTGCCATAACTGATTTTGGCGTGATTCAGAAATTGCTAGAAGATTTTGTGTATTAACTCTCTGAGCTTCATTCGCAAGTTGATTGTTGAATGTAGTTACTGATCTCCTCCAACTAACATTTGATGCATCTATAATACTCTGCATTTCAGCATTAAATTTATTTCTATTTTGTCTTAGTGTATTATTAAATTGCTGATTAGCAGAATCCGTTTTCACATTGAATTGTGATATAGCTGCTTCTCTCGTTTTATTAGCTTGTTCTACTTGCGTTCCTAATGTAGAATAAAACTGATCTACTTGATTTTGTGATGTAGCATTAAAATTACGTGCTGCATTCAAGGAAGATATATCACTAAATAATTCTTGCATTCGTGATTGATGATTGAGATTATTTGTTGCTTGTTGATTAGAAACATTATTCATATTCATTTGTAGAAAACTTGTCGCATTTTGCTGCGCTGATTTCATACGTACATCAAGATTTGCTCTATCTAAAGTAGCTATCTCTCCTGCATTCTTTAATGCCGTTTGCTGTTTATTATTTAAATTTTGTAATTGAATAGATGCGTGTTTATCAGCATCCGCCGCTGCAATTGGTAGCGCAGTTTCAAATAATGCTTGTGTACGTGCCGCTGCTGCCATACTAGAAGCACCCAATCCGCGCTGTAGCATAAAGCTATCTACCTTACGTGCAGCGGGAGCCGCCCACGGTGGAAGCGCAGCCCCATCTTCTAATGACTTATATAGCTCACCTAATTGGAATTGTACAGTAGCTTTTTCATCTAACGCTTCCGTCTGTGCTTGTGCAAGAGCGCCTGATGATAATGTTCCTTGAATATCTCCAATAAGGTCTTCTGCATTTACTAATCCTAATGAAGCGGCAGCTTCTGGAGCATCTGGTAAAACATCACGAGCAAACGCAGCTTCAACTTGTGCAGGATCAGCAACCGTAGGCGCAGTTACTTGAAATTGTGTAGGATCAATCGCCGCTGTTGAAACGTCTGTTGGTTCTTTAATTAAAGGCGCTGTCCTTAGTTCATTTGCTTTTATTGTACTAATTGGAATAGGTTTTTGACGACCTTCTTCAGGAAGAGTAGGTTTAAGAGCTTGCTCTCCTGTTCTATCTAAAATAGCCTTATATCTATCGTCAATTTTAGTTTGAACACCTTCTTGTTTTTTTTCAGCCTCTGCTTCCATTTGTTTAATATAATCCTCTGCTGCTTGCCAATCTGGCCCCGATTTACTAGCTCCCCCTCCTCCTTCCGCTGCTTGCGCTTCTGCTCTTGTATTATATACTTTATCACCTGTTGCAGAGCTTCTATATTTTGTTTGTTGTATGATCCTATTCTCATCTTGAGGATGAGGTACATTGTCATAAAAAGTAGAAACAACCATTAATTTATCTCCGTTGCATTTCCTAAACTAGCGTTATTACCGTAATAATTAGCCATATTTTCCTCTTCTTTTAGCTTCTAATACATCTTTACAAGAAGAACAATTATTACATGTAATTATATGTCCGTCTTTAAGTGTAGGTTCTCTACAATACCATACCATACTCATTAGTTCATCTTCTAAATATTCTATACATGTCTTTTTATCATAATATAAAGAAAGAAAAAGTCTTTTTAATTCTGCTTTATAAGGCCACGCTGCTCCATGAAATATTGAATCCATTACATTATTTTTAGTTTTTATTATTTCTATTTCATTAGTATCTTCATTAACGGGAACAGGCATATCTTCAGTATACTCATGATTTCTACCTCCAGTATATACAACAGATGAATGGGTAGTAAGTGCTAATGTTCCTCCTATAAAAGAATAATAACTATCATCGTATACATAAGGTACTCTATATAATTCATCCTCTTTATATGAAAACTTAATATCAAATAGTTGTTTTACATCTATAGTACTTTCGCTGTAGTGAAAATCTCTGTAATTCTTTTTCATATAAGGAATAATTTTTCTTACCGCTTTTGCCTCCATCTTATATCTTCGTATATTTTTTCCTTCACCATTTTTTATATGAATATGATGAACATACAATTTTTCGTCTGTTTCACTTAATAGTTGTTTTAGTGCGGCGGCAGAATCTATTCCACCAGAAAACATTAAAACAGATGAAGGACTATCTAGCTGCGCTGGAGCCAAAATAGAAACTTACAATTGCAGCTAATGTGTGAATATATGCAGGTGCTAGTGCAATACCATCAATAGACTTCCATGTCACTTTATCTGCTTGTTCCCATATTAGAGGTAAAGCCCATTCTCCTGCTTCTGTTACTGATACAACAATAGGAATATTAAAGAATGGAGCAGCAAAGGGGATTATAACAATACATGATACACAAATAAGCGCAATTAGTCTACGAGTAAATGCGAAACTTCTATCTTTTAATCCATGTTCACGGGCTGCTGATACTGCTTTTTGCTGTTGTGCCATTGCAGCAATCATCATACGATGTTGTTCTGCTTTGGCTTTCATGATCTGCCCTATCATAGTGGTTATAAATCCCATAGCAGAACCACCTAATAGTGTCATTACTAAGCTCATATTTTATTCCTTACTTCTTTTCAGTTTTAGGTTTTCTATTTTCTGGCTTGAGATATTTATCTCCCATAATAAATCCATG
>CAZEKE010000215.1:0-5346 GCA_964512815.1 uncultured Acidiferrobacteraceae bacterium | reverse complement strand
ACCGACGCCCCGAGACCCGGTTTTTTGATGAACATCGCCTCGTTGAACGGCACAAAATCTGCACCGTTCAGCGTAGCGGCTGCGGCAAGCAGGTGCGGGTGACCATACAGTCTGAGACAAGCTTCCGAGAACTGCAGCACGCCCAAAATCAGGTAAACGTCTTCTGCTGGTCCATCCTCGGGAGCCAGCGGCTCAAACATCCTGACAGGATGCCTCCCAGCGGCTTCGTGCGTGCCGCCAAAAGGATCCCCCAGTGGTTTCGACCAGAAGAGGTTCGGCCCCTTACACCCTGCGCCAAGGGCCGGCCGACCGCTGGCATCGACCGGTGAACCGTTCTCTACCGGGAGGCGGTCCAGAATGTTCGTGAGATCCTGCTCAATGTCATCAAGTTCCTTCGCTTCGATCACACCTTCAAGCACGTAAAAACCGTACTCCGACCAGGCTTCAATGATCTCCGGGTGTAGGTCACCATTTTCCGTGAAGCGCAGTGGACCTCGGTTGGGTAGCGCCAACGCCCGTTTCTTGCCTTCACGGCAATACGCCCGCATGGCTGCTTCATGCGGACCGTAATCAGGACTCTTGCCTGCCCGTGATGCTTTCATACTGATCTCAAGGAAGCCAAAGACCGGGCAAGAATAATGCCTTGATTGAAGCTACGCAACGTGCCGAACGATCAACTCACCTTCCGGTTTCTCGACCCGTGTACCCCGAGCCGAAGACACAATTACCGTAGACTTGGTCCGGATTCGAAGCCACGTGATTGCCTTTCTGCCATGCCCGACGTCCTGATTCCGGTTCTACTCGCACTCAGCGCCGCGATTCTGTTCGCGTTCGGGAACCAGTGTTCGCGGATCGCCATGCGTTACACAGACCCCCAGACCGCCACTTTGTTCCAGATCGGCGTGAGTACGATCCTCTACTGGCTGGCAGCACCGTTCTACCTCGAGGCCAGTTATTGGTCTTCGCCGGTCCTTCCCTTGTTAGCAGCAATCGGATTATTCCGGCCCCTGCTTTCAGCCAATCTCGGCATGGCGGGCACACGGATTCTGGGACCGACGATATCGAGCACCCTGGCCTCCACGGCACCGCTTTTCGGAGTTGGACTTGGCGTACTGATGTTGGCCGAGCAATTGTCCTGGGAAGTGGCCGTGGGAACCGGCGGAATCGTAGCGGCGGTTGTCATTCTTTCCTGGCGCCGCGGAACAGCACGCTCCTGGCCCATCATTGCCCTGTTGTTACCGGTTTTCGCGGCCTTGTTGCGGAGCCTTGCCCATGTCTTCGCCAAAATCGGCCTCGAGACTCTGCCGAGCCCGTTTTTTGTGGCGCTTGTCGCCTACAGTGTTTCTTTTCCATTTGCCTTGGCCAACGATTTCAGGCTGCGGCGCGGGGGGCGTCCGACTATCCCGGTCACAGGGCTCAAGTGGCTGGTGGCTACGGGCCTCATCTACGCGGTTTCAGTATTGGTCATGAACACCGCCCTGATGTCGGGTCGACTGATTGTCGTCAGCCCGATTGTGGCCTGTTCACCGCTCTTTACGTTGTTGCTCGGCCATTTTGTCTTTCGAGAAAAAGCTCTCACAAGGCGTGTTGCGATCGCTGTATTACTAGTTGTCCCAAGCGTCGTACTTATCGGTCTGCGCGCCTGATTTCCAGCTCCGATCGTGACCTTGAGTGATTCTCCAAAAGGACGGTTTACAATGATCACCAACGGGTAACCTCTACACAGGGGAAGGCATTATGGCTGGAAGACTGGCTGGCAAAGTCGCAATCGTAACCGGCGGAGGCTCAGGGTTCGGTGAGGCGATCGCCGAGCGTTACATCGACGAAGGCGCCTGCGTACTGATCGCGGACGAAAACGAAACCAGTGGCGCACGCGTAGCCAAGCGACTCGGCGGAAGCGCTATTTTCCTGCCCACTGATGTCGCCCGCAGCACCGATGTGGCGGCTGCCGTTGACACAGCGCTTGAACAGTTCGACCGGCTCGACATCGTCGTGAACAATGCCGGGGTAGCTTCACCTATGGTCCCGATCGAGGAGATGGAGGAAGACCTCTTTGACCGGCTGTTCAATGTGAACGTCAAGAGTGTTTACCTCTTCTGCCGCCACGCGGTCGCGGCCCTGCGGACCAACGGTGGCACAATCATCAACACTGCGTCCACCTCCGCCCTCAAACCCAGACCGCTGAATGCCGGTTATGCAGCCAGCAAAGCGGCCGTCATCACACTGACCAAAGCCCTGGCCGTGGAGCTTGCTAAGGACCGGATCCGGGTCAATGCGTTGACGCCGGTGGCGTCGGACACGCCGCTATTCAGAGATTTTCTAGGTGACCAGGCTGAAGCCATGAAAGCCAAAGTGGAATCGGCGATCCCGGTCGGCAGGCTGTGCTTGCCCAGTGACATGGCCTCCTGCGCCGTCTTTCTCGCATCCGACGAAGCTCACTTTCTCACCGGAATAAGCCTACCTGTCGATGGCGGCTGGACCGCCAGCTGAAGCCGCTCGGAAATCAAGGCTGGAGCCGGTACAGGGCTCGCAACTCCAACCGGGCAGGAGGCTGACGCAATCTAGCTAGCGGGCTCCAGAAAGCCCATGATCCGGCGCGCCTCGCGCACAATCGGCCGGGACAGGCGTTGCGCCCGTTCAGCGCCGTCGGCCAATACCCGGTCGATTTCATCCGGCTCGTCTGTCAAACGTTTCATCTCGCTCCCGATCGGCCCCAATTTCTCGACCGAAAGCTCGGCAAGCACTGTCTTGAAGGTACTGAACCCTTGCCCTGCATATTGATTAAGCACCTCGTCAATTTCAATGTCATTCAACGATGCATAGATCGAAACCAGATTCAGTGCTTCGGGGCGTGAATTCAGTTCTTCCACATTATCGGGTAGTGGCTCGGGATCGGTACGGGCTTTGCGGATTTTCTGCGCAATCGTGTCCGCTTCGTCAGTCATGTTGATCCTGGAGAAATCTGATTCCTCGGACTTACTCATCTTTCTGGTACCGTCCCGCAAGCTCATCACACGGGTCGCACTGCCGAAGATTTGTGGTTCGGGCAACGGAAAGAAATCCACCCCATAGGACGAATTGAAGGACTGAGCAATATCACGGGTCAGTTCCAGGTGCTGTTTCTGGTCTTCTCCAACCGGAACGTGCGTCGCCTTGTAAGCAAGGATATCGGCAGCCATCAGTACCGGATAAGCATACAAACCGACTGTCGCCTGTTCCCGGTTTTTGCCCGCCTTCTCCTTGAACTGGGTCATCCGGTTGAGCCATCCCAGTCGGGCAACGCAGTTAAAGAGCCAGGCCAGCTCAGAGTGCTCTGCAACAGTAGACTGATTGAAGATGATCGAGCGCGCCGGGTCAATTCCAGAAGCGATCAGTCCTGCCGTAACCTCCCGCGTCGCCCGCGCCAGTTCCGCCGGATCGTAGGGTGCCGTGACCGCATGCAGATCGACTACGCAAGAGATCGCCTCAAACTCGTCTTGCAGTCTGGCCCAGTTTCGAATCGCACCAAGATAGTTACCAAGGTGCAGACTGCCGGTGGGCTGAACGCCAGAAAATATCCTGTTTTTTGCCATTATCACTGAATCCCGATGAAGTAATGTAGTCGCCTACCGAATTCCGAACCCGTATACCCTACGACGGACCGATCATGACCGTAAGCAGGGATAGATCGAGGCCAGAGATGCAGATTATAAATCTTAAGCTCATGTCCAAGCCGCGGTCCTTGGCACTGGCCGCCGGACTGCGGTGCAAAGATCCAACCCGGTTCATTAAATGATGAGGGCAATCCGTGCTCTGATGCGCCGCGAGAAAAGCACAACCAAGAAGACTGAAAGTGATCGATAGCTTTTTCTTGTGGTTCGAGACAGTCGTTGACGGTGTCGCGGCCATTTTCCACTGGCTGGGTGACCTTGTTCAGCGGCTAGACTCGGGAACACTGCTTGACCTGCATCCCCTGCAGATGCTGTTCGTGGTTTTCCTGTTATGGTTGGTCTACCGGATCACGCGCATGTTTCTCGAGATATTTGTCGAGAGCTGGAACGCCCATGGACCTGGCACCTGGGACAAGTTCACGGCCAGAGTGATTACCCTGGTCCTGTATGGCGGGATACTCACCTTGGTTATTGCCGTGGCACTGTTTTTCCTCTTGGCACTGTCTGTGGAGGACCCAGTGGGACACCTGTCTTTTATACTGCCAACTTGAATGAATTAAGAGGCCGCTCCGGTGAACCACACCCAGATCGAGATCAGGCGCTATCAATCCGAGGATCGTGACGATGTGATCAACCTCTGGCGATGTGCTTTTCCCGGCGACCCACCCCACAACGAGCCAAACGCGGTCATCGACGCCAAATTGGCCGTCGACCAACTGCTGTTCGTCGCTATCGACCACTGCAAGGTCGTAGGCACCGCCATGGCGGGCTATGACGGGCACCGGGGCTGGCTTTACTCGGTCGCGGTCGATCCCGATCGGCGTCGCCAAGGACTCGGCAAACGGCTAGTGACCCATACCGTCGATACCCTGAAGGCGGCCGGTTGTGTCAAGGTTAACCTGCAAATCCGCGCCAGCAATGCGCCGGTGATTGCTTTCTATGATGCCCTGGGATTCGCGGTGGAGGAGCGGATCAGCATGGGAAAACTACTTAAAGCATAAAAAACAATTCCTGACAATCATCAAACCGCTTTGCCTGGACTAAAGCGTCACACCGTGCAGGGTTATCTTTTCATCACGCCCGCGCATCTCGACGTCGGCAAATGTTTCCGTCTCTAGTCGCTCATCAAGGCGCAGCCGCATGTCTTCTGAGATCAGCACATCGCGCCCGTGTGTTTTGCAGGCGTCACAAATCCGGCTGGCCACATTGACGGTATCTCCAATGACGGTAAATTCCATTCGCTCCTCGCCCCCGATGTTCCCCACGATACTGGGACCCACATGGATACCGATGCGGTGCTCGATGACGGGGAAATTCTGTTCCGACCGTTCTTTGTTCCACTGCCGGAGCGAGACCTGCATCGCCCGGGCACAATCCAGCGCGTTCTGAGCATCGTTACCGCGGGACTCCGGCGTGCCGAAGGTCGCCATCACTGCATCTCCGATGTACTTGTCGACTGTGCCTTTGTTGGCAAAAATCGGCCCGACCATCCGATTTTGGTATTCACTCAAGAGTTTCACTACTTCGGCCGGATCCATTTTTTCAGACAGCTGGGTAAACCCCTTGATATCGGTGAAGAGCACCGCCACCTGCTGTTCTCGGCCTGTCTGCTGCAGCAGATCGAATTCTGAGCTCTCGATCTCCTTGCGGATATCAGGAGAGAAATAACGGCCCAGAGCAAGATTAGTCTTCTCGG